>CAZDOD010000119.1:0-8939 GCA_964506935.1 uncultured Thermodesulfobacteriota bacterium
CCCCAAAAATTCCACTCTGTAAGACTCCTCAATACGATACAGGTCATCAATAACGAATTGGAACCGCTCTCTAAGGTTACAGATATTGTGGACAGGACGATAAAGATCAAGGGAAAGAAACTAATCGATAAGACCGTAGAGGCCCTCGTTAATGGGGAGGAGGAGAGGTATCTGAGAGACTATACTCAATTTTATGTAAAGGGAGAGTCGAAGGGTAGGAAATTCGGCATGCCTAATTTCCACTACGGTAATAAAAATCTGGGAGTGCTCCTTATTCATGGCTACATGGCAAGCCCCGAGGAGATGAGGCCGTTGATGGAATACCTCACAAAAGCCGGGCTGACGGTCTACTCCGTCCGTCTTCTGGGCCACGGGACGTCTCCATACGACCTTTTGACACGGAGGTGGGAGGACTGGTTTCACTCCGTTAAGGTTGGATACACGATCCTCTCGACATTAGCAAAAAAAGTATTTGTATGTGGATTTTCGTTGGGCGGGGCCTTGGCCTGGCACCTTACGGCACAAGACCCACCGAAGCTTGCGGGAATAATATCGATCTCAGCGGCAATGAAGCTCGTAAATCGTGCGTCAGTTTTAGCCCCTGCGATAAATTTTGTTGACCGCATGATGAAATTTGTCGGTTTTGAGAAGATAAGGATGGATTTTGTAAAGAATAATCCCGAAAATCCCCACATAAATTACTTCAAGAACCCTATTTTTGGATTGGACCAACTATTAGAACTGGTGAAGGTCGTAAAGGATGAGTTAAAGAAGATCACCGTGCCCGCCCTTATCCTTCAGGGGGGAAATGATCCCACAGTAGATCCGGAGAGCGCCGAGGAGTATTACAATTCAATTTCTTCGGATATCAAGGGTCTTGTCGTTGTGGATTCACCGTACCACGGGATCGTTTACCGCGGTGACGACAAGATTTTTGGACGCATCGTCGATTTCGTCCATAATCCCGAAGAGACCACAAAAGGCATTCCGAGTTTGGAGGAGCAGCTTTCTTAGAACTTGACTATTTTCGAGATTTCGATCCCTAGCAACACCCTATATAAAAAGCCCGGCCGAATATACAAAGCTAGAATTAATCTAACTTTGGTATCTCGGCCTTTTTATTCTGCTTCTTCCAGTAGCCGAGAAAGAGCCCCGACGCCCTGTTTTTTACGGGCTTATTTAGGACTTCCTTCGTCCATTTTGTAAGGGCCCTGTCTGCGGCATCAAAGCAATTTTTGGAAAGGTCTTTGAGTCTCTTTTGCTTCTCCTCCTTTCCCTTGCTTTTTATTTCGCTTATAGTTCTTTTGTCGTCTTCGATGAATCTCCTCTCCAAACTATCCCTATCATCAAAAAAGACCCTCGTACGCGTCGGGTAGTCAAAATTCACGGCCCTCTGGAGCCGCTCGTGTCTCCACCACAGCGACCTCTCGTCATATGTCCCCTTCGGTTCCGGGCCTATATCCGGGAGGGCCCCGGCCTCGAAGTAGAATGGTTTGAATACAGACTCACACGGTGTCGAGGTTCCGGTGATCCAGTGTGTGTTGATATCGCCCGTGAGGTGGGAGACGACCGACGCCGTGGAGTGTGAGTTTCTCGGGAGGATGTTTGCGGCGTGCATGCAGACCTTATTCATAAAGAGACCCTTTTGCGGCAAATAGTCCCCATCGTCGTCCGTTCCGTGATCCCTCAAAAAATCCATCATCGATGACACGTCGATATTTCCCGCCGATGACGAGACGAGCTTCATGGTGCGGCCCTGGCGTCTTGCGCACATCGAAAAGGTCGTGAAAAACCAATCCGAGTAGCAGCGGGCGAAGTTAAAGTCCCTTTCGGATTTACACCATCCCTTCTCTATTGCGTGTTCGACGAGGCCGGGCGAAGCCTTATCAAACTTATTTGTGATTGTAAGCCCGTTTGAGATCGAACGAACTCCGTTCACCTTCTGGGCGGCCCAGAATCTATCGGCCGTTTCAAGCACCCAGGCGCCTTTCGGATCGGCTATGATATATGAGTTGTGATAGGTAAGATTTTTGTCCTCATAGCCGCACGGCCCTCCCTGTCCGTATTTTTCGAGTAAGTCGGTTATGACATCAAGGGCCGCCTCCGCGGAATCGGCCCTCTCGAGGGCGAGGCGCAAGAGATCCATCCCGGTCAGTTTTTTATCTTTCGTCATGGGGAGCTTCGTGAAGACCGCCTCGTTTCCTATCGCAACGCCGGCGTCGTTGGCGCCGATCTCGGCTCCCCACATCCAAAACGGGCGGGAGATCAGAACGGCGCGTGTCTTTTCGACCTGGGGTATTGATATGTATGTGCACTTGACGTTTTGTTTGTCTTTGTATTTTTTTTCTGGATGATATTCAATGATCTGCGCCTCGTTGGGCTCCCTGTCGCTGTTTTTTGCGAAGATGACCGAGCCGTCTTTTGTGGCTACAGACGTAGCAACGATGGTATCACACATTTAGACCTCCAAGCTTTAATGACCTGAGATAATTTTTTTTCTCTATGATTTTTCATTTGAGATATAGATGATTAACGCTATAATTATACTTTAAACTAATATTCTAAATCAACACTTAATATCAAATCATGTCTTAATCTAGGGGGTAGATGTGAAGATTAAAAAGACGGCGATATTTATGATTATCATCACGGGGATGATAATTTTATCGGGCTGCAGTGTATTGACCAACAGGATGATTATCTATGATGATGGGGAACTAGTAGGCGAAAAATTACCACCCGCCGAGGACGGGGATTTCTTCCTCGCAGTGGCGGTATCGGGGGGCGGAAGCAGGTCCGCCGTATGGAGCGCCGCGGTCTTAAAAGAGCTCTTTTATCAGGTGAAGCTCCCTGACGGGAGGAGCATAATAGACGAGATCGACTATATATCGAGCGTGTCTGGTGGGAGCCTTTCGAGTGCCTACTACTGTCTGAACAAGCCTGAATCTGACACCAGAGATGTCGAAGAATATCAGGAGTTCTTCGATAATTATCTCACCGACATGAGGAGGAACATCGAGAGCGATATTCTATTAAAGCCGTGGCTGTGGTATCGAATCTTAGTCCTCCCCGAGGAGAAGGCATTTTTCCTGAAGTGGGATTTCGAAAAATTCTATTTTGGAGATAGCACATTCGGAGACCTATACGAGAGGCAGAAAAGGGGATACTGCCCGACCCTTATCATAAACGGGACGGTAATGGATAACGGTGCGAAGTTCCTTTTCACAACGCTATCGAGGAAAGACTTCAATTATCTCCCTAATTTTGAAACGGAACGTTTTGAGGATACGGGAATAATCAAGAGCAACATACTGTTTGAGGAGGGAATTCTGGATGTCCTCTTCTGTGAGGATATAGGGCTCTCGATCGAAGATATGGATGTATCGCGGGCGGTTGTCGCCTCCGCCGGGGTGCCTTTGATATTCGGCCCTATCATTCTAAGGGACGAGGTCAGGTCCTGTGTGGATGATGATTACTATATTCACGTAAATGATGGTGGTGTCGGAGACACCCTGGGCCTCGAGTCAATCGTACAGCTCCTTCTGACCCATTTCGATGATCCCAACAAAAATTACAGGGGAGGAATGGTTATCATAATCGACGCCAACATCCGTATCGATCCCGAAGATTCGGTGACAAAGATCAGGGGGCTGAAGCCCGTTGACACGATAGAGAGGTCAAGGGTGATATACGCCTACCGCGGAAAGACACTCGCATATTACGCCATCATGTTCATCCAGCAGGACCCACGCTTTAAAGACATCAAATTCGTCTATATCTCCCCATATCTCGCCGATGACCCCGAGCTTATTAAGGAGATTTCCGACAACCCGGTGGGATTTAGTTTTGAGCCCAAGGAGCTTGATGTTCTTATAGAGAAGTTCAAGTCGACCCCGACCCGCTTCAAGATAAAGAAGGAGCTCGCCAACAATATCGAGAAGGCGGCCAAGATCGTGGTTGAAGAGGTAAAGGAGCGGATACTCCTCAATTTCGAGGGGAAAGACCTTCCTCAGTAAAATGTGCCGATCAGAAAACGGGGTTAAAATAGAAGGTCGATACGGCGATCAGAAACTGACCGAAAAAATACGCGACCAGCGCGATTCGCTCATATTTCAGCGTGACCTTGAACCTGTCTACGGCAAGCCCCACGTCGGACAGCAGAAATAGAAAACCCCCGAACGTGACCAGCCATGCGAGCTGTTTGTTCATCGAGTCGGAAAAGAGGGTTGACGTGGCGAATGTCATCATGAACATTATGACGATTGTATAGAGGCCCACGGGGATTCTCATTTTGCCGAGGCCGGAGTGAAGATAGAGATAGACAGCGATCCCAACGACCGTCCATATAATTGCAATCCACCAGGTCTCTTTTGGAATGCCTCCAAAGTAGATATATGTTGTGCCGTAGACTACATGCGCCAAGAGAAAAAATATAAGGCCGAAAAGGAAGAAATTTTTATATTCCTTAAACATCAAAAGTACATCACCGAAGAGGGACAGGACGAGGCCCGCGGTGATAAAGAGGGTATAGGTTGGATTAAAGCCTTGGGCGAGTGGTGAAAGCGTGGCACAGGTGATGATGAGGAGTGTGGAGATAGGTTTTGTGATATAGTAGCCTATTTTGACTTTTTTGAATTCAGAGACCAAAAGGGTGGATACCGAAATGATCAGAAGCGGCAAGATATATAAATAAATGGGCATGGTATATACCTTCCATTTTTTCTTACTTTATACTCCTTTTTTGCCCAGACTACAAGCCTATTCAGTAAATTAATGTTATAATAAGAAAAAAATATAAGTGAGCATAAAGAATGCCCCTCGTAAAGATTCATGTCTCATCGAGCTTTGATCAAGGGAAGCGAAAGCCCTTCGTCGATGAGGTTAGAGGCGCCCTCGTCGAGACGCTCGATATCAAACATGAGCACGGACATGTTATCCTCTATGACGCCCCGTTAGATTGCCGATCGGTCCACAAGAGTAGAGATATAAACTTCGTTTTTTTCGAGATACTGATGTTCTCAGAAAGAACCGACGACATGAAGGAACGACTCTATAAGAAACTCAGTGATATCGCCGAAAAGTACACGGGGGTCGAAAATAGGGACATCCTCTTTAACATCGTAGAGACTACGAGGAAAAATTGGGCGGCGAGGGGCGGTATACCCCTCTCGAAGGTCGACCTCGGATACTGAAAATGGGCGACAGTTATGGCCTTATAGGGGAAACTTTTTTTATTGGAAACCAAAACTTTGACTGAAAAACATCACGAACATGACCACGGCACTTGGCACATCTTCGAGTATCGCTCTGTCGAAAAGAAAAAGCTGATTCTATCGCTTTTCGTAACGCTGTTTTTCATGTTCGTCGAGATAGCGGGTGGGATAATATCGGGGAGTATCGCCCTGATCAGCGACGCGGGACACATGTTCACCCACAGTTTCGCCATCGGGATCGGGCTATTTGCGATATTCATCGCCCGAAAGCCACCGTGCCACCACCGTACCTTCGGCCTCTACAGGGCCGAGATACTTGCGGCGTTCGTAAACGGGATCTTTCTTTTAGTGGTGGCGGTAATCATAATATTCGAATCGATCGAGAGGATCATTGAGCCCACAGACGTGCTTGGCCTGGAGATGCTCGTCGTCGCGATCGTCGGGCTTTTTGCAAACCTCGCAAGCGTTCTAATCCTGAAAGGGAGCTCGAAAGGGGACATGAACGTCAGAAGCGTCTTTTATCACATGCTGGCCGACGTTTTTTCTTCTTTTGGAGTCATCGCAGCGGCGCTTTTCATCTACTTTTTCGATTGGAAGATATTAGACCCCCTGGTCAGCATCGGGATATCGATAATTATTATCTTTTGGGCCTTCGGGGTTCTGAAAGAATCGGCGATGATCCTCTTGGAGATGGCGCCCTCGGAGGACAGCGACGAGATATCCGAGTCGCTTAAAAAAGAATTTCCAGATATCGTAGAGGTGATGAACTCCCACCTCTGGGCGATAACGTCCGACATGCTCGTCTTCTCTGCACACATAAAGTTCAAATCGGAAAACGACGGGCTTTTTCTGATACCCAAAATAAGAAGGTATCTAAAGGAAAGACACAAAATTATGGAATCGACGATTCAGGTTGCATTGGAAGGTGATGAGGAGATATGTGAATATCCCACCTGACGTAAATGTTACTGTAAGAGAAGATATGATAAAATTATTTCCATCAGAGATTTAATACTGGACACGGATTGAATGATTAATGAAGTCTTCCTACTTTACACACAAGAGCATCGATGATGTATCGGGCGGGATGCTGAAAAGGCTTGAGAAATCGAGCAAGAGACACAGGTTCACCTTTTCCCCCGAAGGATCGGCGCTCCTTATACTCGATATGCAAAAGTTTTTTCTCGATGAGGATTCTCACGCATTCATCCCGAGCGCCCCGGCGATAGTCCCGAAGATAAAAATGCTGATAGACGCTTTTTCAAAATCGAACCTCCCGATAATCTCGACACGCCATATAAATACCGAAGATGATGCAATGATGATGTCCCGGTGGTGGAAGGATGTCATAATGGAGGATGATCCCTTGAGCGAGATTGTTACCGAGCTCGCTTTCCCGAATGCCGAAGTCATAAAGAAGACGCAGTACGACGCCTTCTATCGGACACAACTCGAAGATGTGCTCAGTGACATGGGGGTCGAGAAGCTCGTCGTGACCGGCGTCATGACACACCTCTGCTGTGAGACGACGGCACGCTCGGCATTCGTCAGGGGTTTTGTCGTCTTTATGCCGGTGGACGGAACCGCGACATATAACGAGGATTTCCATTTTGCGACCTATCTCAATCTCTCCCACGGCTTCGCCGTCCCCGTCCACTCCGATGAGATTTTAAAAAATATGGAGGCGTAATTAGTTGGGGGGAAATGAGGTCGCTATCCTGGGGGCCGGGCCGGCGGGGATCGCCGCAGCGATCCAGCTTGTGCGCTCCGGAATTGATCCGCTGCTTATAGAAAAGGGGGAGGTAGGGGGGCTCCTCCTGAACGCCAATCTGGTCGAGAACTATTTGGGCTTCCCTGAGGGTATCAGTGGTCGAGACCTCGTCGGGCTTTTCAAAGAACAGCTCGAAAGGCTCGGAATCAGGGTAAAGTTCGAAGAAGTTAAAAAGCTCGATTATAAGGAAGACCTGTTTTTCGTAGAGACCGACCGGGGCGTTACCGAATCGAAGATCGTCGTAATCGCAACGGGAACAAGACCAAAGGAAATTACCGATATTGCTATAAAAGATGACATAAGAGATCGGTTTTTTTACGAAGTATATCCGATCATCGATGTCAGGGATAAGAAAATAATCATCATCGGCTCGGGGGATGCCGCCTTCGATTACGCACTCGGCCTCTCGAAGAAAAACGACGTCACGATTCTAAACAGGAGCGTGAGGACACACTGCCTCCCTATACTGATGGATCGTTGCAAAAAATCAAAGAGCATCTCATATTTCACAAATACAGAAGTGAGGGCGATAAAAAGGGATGGGTCGGGACTGGAAGTTACTGCCGTCAATGTTTCTGATGGGAAGGAGTTTATATCTTATGCCGACTATCTGATAGCGGCCGTCGGGAGGGAGCCGTGCACCGAATTTTTCGGTCCGGAAATCAAAAAAAATCTTGATATTTTGCAAAAAACCCGTAGACTCTTTATGATCGGAGATATTATAAGCGGGATCTACCGACAGACGGCGATCTCAGTCGGAGACGGGATCAGAGTTGCAATGGAGATCTATAGAGATATCGAGGGGGAAAATAAGTGAAAATTCTTGCAGAAGCTGGTAGCTTGATCCCCAGTTTGCAAGAGCAAGAGCGATAACACAGGGGGAAAGAATGAAAATTTTGGCAAAGGCGGGAAGAGAAGATATCGCGATAATATATATCGCCGAGATGAGCCCAAAAGATAGCGGGGAAGATAGAAGGCTCGTGGAATTCGTCGAGTCGGTACAACCCCCGATCCCCCGCGAGGAGAAATGGGTTTTGATTATCTCGACGCTTTACGGGTGTCCCGTCGGTTGTGCCTTTTGCGATGCGGGACGTAACTACCGTGGAAAGCTCTCAAAAGACGATATCCTCTCCCAGATAGATTTTATGATAATGAACCGTTTCGGCGAGAGAAAGGTCCCTGTCAAAAAGTTCAAGATCCAGTTTGCCCGAATGGGGGAGCCGGCCCTAAATGACAATGTCCTCGATGTCCTTTCAGAACTTCCTCGTCTCTACGATGCACCCGGGCTTATGCCGTCTGTTTCAACGATCGCACCCAAAGGGACAGACGGATTTTTTGAGAGACTGCTTGAGATAAAAAGGGATGTATACAACGGGCGGTTTCAGCTACAGTTCTCGATCCATACGACGGATAGCGAAAAAAGGAGTGAGCTGATACCGGTAAAAAAATGGGATTTTGAAAAGATTGCTGATTACGGAAATCGATTTTACACCGATGGGGGAAGGAAGATAACCCTAAACTTCGCCCTTGCCGAAGGTATGCCCATTGACCCCAATATCCTCCTCGATCACTTTTCACCGGATAAATATATAATCAAGATAACGCCGATAAACCCAACCTTTTCGGCGAAGAAAAACAAAATAGCGTCCCACATCCTCCCCGACGAGGAGGATTACGAGATAATCGATGGACTCAGAGCAGCCGGCTACGAAGTCATCTTGAGCATCGGCGAGATTCTCGAAAATGACATTGGCTCAAACTGCGGCCAGCACGTTATGAATTACCTGAAGGAGAAGGAGAAAAATAACGAGGTCGTAATTGAAGGCTATACGTATCCTCTCATAGACCTAGATGGAAAAGCTTCATCCATCAGCGAAAAAGAATAAGACCAAATGATCTTATAATTGAATCTCTCTCATCTTTACCTTTTATAACATCAAATAAAATTTTTGTTT
>CAZDOD010000120.1:0-8765 GCA_964506935.1 uncultured Thermodesulfobacteriota bacterium
GAAAAGTTCCTCCTGCAGGTGAGAGACCGACCACAGGAGATCTGTAAAGGTCTCGTGCTCCAAAAGGTTCGGATTCTCTAAGAGGCGGAGCATAAAATCTCTTCTATCCGAAAGGAAGTTCTTTAACGATTCCAGATTACAGTCCCTGCTGTCGACATCAGGGACGTACTGGCTCACCACCATATTTACCTTCGCAATATCTTTCACGGTCCAATCATGTGCATCCAGAATCTTATCCCTTATTTTGTCTATGTTTTTGTCGACGTCCGTGAGCGCCTTCAATAGCTCCATCCCCACCTCACCGAAAAACGTCCCTATCACCATATTTAACTTCATCATCAATGCACGCTTTTCCCTGACCTCGAGCATTCGATGGATGATAAAGGTCACCAGGAGGACCTCGATAGGCAAAAAGGCTATATCCCCTACCATATATATAAATATGTGATGCGGATCTCTGAAAATCGCGAAGTGGAGAAAGTAAAGGGCCACAGAAAGCAAGACCATAAAAAAGATTAGACTTAAATCGAACCTGTTATTTTTCATATATCTACCATCCTTTTCTTCGTTCCTTTTATATTATTATAACCTATATCATTACAAAATGGAGTTGGCATTTTTACACTAAGACCTTTAAGTCATCGCCGCTAATCTATCACCGACTCCCACCTGTCGAGGATGTGTGGAGCAAACCTCCTTATGAACTCCTTTGGATTCTCCCACAGTATATCCCTCATCACTTCTTCAGGAAATCCAAATTCATAAAAATCCCTATAGATCTCTTCCAATCCCCCCATCCCAGCCGGGTGGTCGGAACCAAAGATCGTCCTCTTTGGGAAACCCAAGACCAGAGACCTGAATTCCTCCCCATATCTCTCGCCTGATAATCGGGCCTCTTCCGAATCCCCGTGATCCTTGTATAGTTTCAAGGCCCCGAATACGTTTGTGGCATCGATATAGACGTTCGGAAACCTCTCCATTAGAGACCCCGCCTCAAAAAAACGTGGGAATATGGCATGGGATAAAACAAACGGTAGTTCTGGAAATCTGTTGAGGATCTTCTCAAAGACCTCCGACACCATATCCTTCTGGTAAAAGTCATCAAATCCGGTGTGTAGGACCACGGGTCTCGCGTAATCTTCCATCAACTCATATACGACAAACATCCTTTCATCCGCGGGATCGAATCCTTGTACGAACGGGTGAAATTTCATCCCCACAAACTTATAATCGTCGACGCATCTTTTTACCACATCCCTTTTGTTTTCGGTATCTATATGGAGCGAGCCGAAAGGGGCGGCCCTGATAATTCGCTCTCCCAAGGCAAGATTGAAGTCGTTTAGAGAATCGGTCTCGGCGGGTCTCAATGGATACACATAGTTGAAGAAGAACTTTACTCCGTTTTCTCTAAGTTCCTCGCATATGCCGTCCTCGGTTATCCTCGGATCTACGGGGTGATTGGGAAACGCCTTTTTTATCCAGCGCATCAGGCCCCTCAGCCTCTCGGGAGGCATTATATGTATGTGGGCATCAATTATACTTTCCATTTTCCCCTACTCCCCAACGCTGACCGATATCTCTGATCCACTCTCAACTCTCAAGAAGATCCTTGCATCCCCGTCGATCTTACCAAAGATATTGACGGGACTTGCGGCCCTGATCTCGTCCCCCCGGCTCGAAGGAGTCTTCCCGAAAAAGATGCAGAATGCACTCCCATCGGGCCAGTATCCGAGCTCTCCGACCTCAACCACCTCCCGCGCGTCAGGGGCTCCAGATATTTCCACCGGGATCGAAAAGTATATTTCCTCCCCCCAGCGGTTGACCGTACCTGTTATCGGTAGCCTTGAGTATATGGCTTTTCCGGTGTCGTTTAGGCTAATCTCCGCTTCCGCCCGAACCTCCTCCGTCCTTATAATAATTCGCTTTTTCTCTGTGTTTACCATATCCAACCCCCATTAGTCTTTTTCTTCGATTAAGCTTTTTCTCAAGACTAAAGTTTAAATTCAAAAAACCGGTTATGTCAAGAAGGTTTTAGTCATCTAGTAATAATATAATGGGTAACTTTCTACCCGCCTCAATTTTTGAGCGATTCGTTTTATATTCATTTCAAATTTTCCCATGTTTTCCCTTGACAATCTATCCCCCTTTTGTTCTAATAACCAGTGCTTTTTCACGCGGGCCGCAACCGATAGTTTAGAAATTTCGCAGAGTCGGCTCTTGGTCTTAAAGTCGACTGTATCTTTGAAAATCTTTTTTCAGACCGCCTTAAACACTGATGTTGGGTTGCCGGACATGCTGTTTACCTCAGAACCACAAAAATCGACTTTGGGCTGATATACATAGTACATGTTTGATAACAGTTTTCGAGATCACTCTTTCACTTCAAGGCAATCTTTCTCTACTTAACGGTCAACTGCAATCTTTTAACTTAATCATTAGGCGGACTTCTTGACATTCGGGGGAGCAAAGGGTGCATCGTGATGATCTGTTGTCTGTCGAATTAATTGTTTTTCGATTTCCTCTGAATATTATATAAGTACCGTTCTTTGGGTTATGTCATGTAATGCTCCAAGCTTAGAACATCATTACCCTCTTTATAGTAAAAAGAAAGAGTTGAGTTTTTCCACAACTGTTAGCAATTCTGTGGATAACTCAACTTTTTTTTGTTCTAAATCCTTGATTTTTTTACTTTATTCGATTTTTCCACATCTAGTATGTTGGTAAATCGTTGATTTTTCTTAAAAAAAATACTTTTGGAGTATGAGTCCAATGGAAACCATATGGGACAGGACGACCAGGACTATTAAGGAGAAGGTACCGGATAAAACCTTTGAATTGTGGTTCAAATCCATCAGATTCAAAGAAATAAGGGACAACCGGATACACCTCGAGGTGCCTAATAAATTCTTCAAAGAATGGATAAGTGAAAACTATCTGTCCCTCATTACAGACACATTGAACCAGGCGGGGAAGAAGGACTACGATGTAGAATTCATTGTGGTCGAAAACGATTTAAAAGAGGATCCCGTTGTCAAAGGAGAAAGGGAAGATATCAGGAGGGGTGATGATTTTGCATTTCGCCAGAGGCTGAAAACCGAATACACCATAAGCAACTTCGTCAGGGGACCATCCAACGAATTCGCAAAGGCGGCGTGCGAGAAGGTTGCTGAGAATCCATCAAGGGAATATAATCCACTGTTCATATATGGGGGCGTGGGACTCGGGAAGACGCATCTACTGAACGCCGTAGGAAACGGGATCCTAGACAGATACCCCGACTCCAAGGTATATTACATAACATCCGAGGAATTTGTAAATGAACTGGTCAGGTCGATAAGATACGAGAAGATGGATGAGTTCCAGAAGAAGTTCAGGAGCATGGATGTGCTGCTGGTGGATGACATCCAGTTTTTCGCTGGCAAAAAACAGACACAGGAGGAATTCTTCCACACATTCAACGCACTATATGAAAATCAGAAACAGATAGTCTTGACCAGCGATAAGATTACAAAAGAGATCGCCGGCCTCGAAGAGAGGCTGAGATCGCGATTCGAATGGGGGCTCGTTGCCGACATAGACTACCCCGACATGGAACACATGGTTGCAATCTTAAAGACGAAGGCGAACAACTTGCACTCGATAGAGCTTCCCGATGACGTCGCCTTTTTTATCGCCTCCATCGTTAACTCCAAACCCAATATCCGTGAGCTCGAGGGTCTCCTGACAAGGCTCATCGTAAAGGGATCTCTCGACGGAAAGGAGCTTACTATTGACTTTGCAAGATCCGCATTGAACAATTTTATATTAAACAAAGATCACCCCGAGAGCATAGAAAACATACAAAAAGCTGTCTCAAGATACTTTAAGATCAGGCTCTCGGACCTCAAATCGCAAAGGCGCCTCAAAGTTATAACGGAACCGAGGCAGATTGCAATGTACTTATGTAAAAAAATAAACAAGGCATCATATCCCGAAATCGGGAAAAAATTCGGTGGGAAGGATCACTCCACAGTCATCCACGCCGTCAAGAAAATAGACAAAAAAATAGAGGAAGATAAAGAATTTAGAAACATCATCTTCGCCATAGAAAACCAGATAAAGCTCAGAGGGTGAAAAACATATGGATATCTCTGTATATAAATTGTGGATATCTTACCCCTACCAGTAAAACGTCGTCTACCAAGGAATTTTTAACATATTTTCCCCAATATTTTTATTTCAAAAAAACTTTATTTGTTATATACTTACATCGTATTTCTAGTTTTCCACAGGCACTACTACTATTATTTTTTGTTTTATTTAAAAAATTTAGATACATAATATACCTAGGAGTTAATCATGGAATTTAAAATAGAAAGAGGGGAAATACTAAAGGGACTATCAGGAACTCAGAGTATTGTTGAGAAGAAAAATACTATACAGATACTTTCTAATGTCCTTATTAAATTAGATGGTAATGATCTTACGATTGAGGCTACTGATCTCGAAGTTGGATTGAGAGGAAGATATGTTTCTGAAGGGATAGTCGAAGGTGGAGTAACCGTAGATGCCAAGATGTTGTATGAGATCGTGAGACAGATTCCAGAAGGATCGAAGATACACTTTAAGAAGAAAGAGAACAACTGGTTGGAAATCACGGCTGGAAGGTCGGTTTTTAATCTTGTTGGTCTCTCTGCGGAAGATTTTCCTGAGGTACCAATCTACGATGGTGAAGATCAATGGACAATGGATTCCGAAACGCTCGAAGGGATGATAGATAAAACAATATTTGCTGTATCTCAGGAAGATGTCAGGTACAATCTTTCGGGTGTTTTTATGGAGATGATAGATGAGGGTCAAAAGAAAAAGATAAGAATGGTGGCAACAGACGGCCACAGGCTTTCACTGGTAGATTCGGACCTGGATATAGATCTCCCCCTGCCATTAAAAGAAGGAATTATTGCACCGAGAAAAGGGCTGGTTGAGCTGAGAAAGATGCTCGATGAGGGTTCCGATACGGTTGGTATGAGGTTTGAGGAAAATAATCTTATGGTAAGGAAGGGCAATGTTAATCTGGTTATGCGTCTCGTGGACGGGCGCTTCCCGGATTATAATCAGGTGATACCAAGATCAAATGATAAATCAATAAAGTTTGTGAGAGAGGATTTCATAAGGACACTCAGGCGTGTGTCGGTCCTTTCCTATGAGCGTGTTAGGATGGTAAAATTTCACATTACGCCGGGCATGACCGAAATAGCATCGGAGAGCCCTGACGTGGGAACGGCCAAGGAAGAGGTTCCGGTAGAGTATGGTGGACCCACGATAGATATTGGATTTAATGCGAACTATCTGCTCGATATCCTTACCGTGATGGATGATGACGAGGTAGTATTTAATCTCCTTGATGAATCTAGTCCGGGAGAAATAAGGCCTATTGATGAAAAGGACTACTTCTTTATCATTATGCCTATGAAAATTTAATGGAATTATATTTTTTTTCATGTTATAATTAAACGATTTACCCGCCTGTTTTTTGATTAAGTTTCTAATTAGGTGACTATGGTCAAGTATGATGCCGATAAGATAAAGGTGCTTGAGGGCTTTGAGGCCGTAAGGAAGAGACCTGCTATGTACATTGGTTCTACGGGTTCTTTCGGCCTGCATCACCTTGTATACGAGGTTGTGGATAACTCCATTGATGAGGCCCTTGCGGGGCACTGCACAAAGATAAAGGTTTTCATCCATATGGATAACTCGGTCACGGTCATAGATAACGGCCGCGGCATACCTGTGGATATGCACAAGGCCGAAAAGAGGCCCGCGGCCGAGGTGGTAATGACGACACTCCACGCCGGTGGAAAGTTCGACAACGAAGCATATAAATACTCTGGGGGGCTGCACGGAGTCGGCGTTAGCGTGGTAAACGCATTGTCGGAAGAGCTGGAGATGGAGATAAAGAGGGATGGTAAGGTTTACTACCAGAAATTTATGAGGGGAAAACCTCAGGGTGAATTAAAAGTAATAGGCACTACGAAGCGCCGCGGCACCAAGATAAAGTTCAAGCCCGATAGTTCAATATTTGAGGAGACAGAATTCTCCTTTGATATCCTCTCTGAGAGATTGAGGGAGCTCGCGTTCCTGACAAAGGGTATAAATATCAACATTGTAGATGAAAGGAACGGCGAGGAGAACGAGTTCATATACAAGGGGGGGATAGTCTCTTTTGTGGAACACCTAAACAGGAATAAAAATCCACTTCATCCGAAACCCATGTATTTTGAGGTCGAGCGTGACGGTGTGCTATTGGAGTGCGCTATCCAGTATAACGATTCCTACAAGGAGAATATGTTCTCCTTTGTTAACAACATACATACACGCGAAGGCGGCACTCACGTTGTTGGCTTCCGTTCCGCCCTGACCAGAACGATAAATAACTACGCACAGGCGAACAGCCTCCTCAAGACGCTCAAAGAGAACCTGACGGGGGATGATGTGCGTGAGGGCATGACGACGGTTCTTTCTATAAAGTTGAAAAATCCCCAATTTGAAGGCCAGACGAAGGGAAAGCTCGGAAACTCCGAAGTTAAGGGTATAGTCGAGGTGATGGTAAATGAGAAGCTCTCAGCCTACCTCGAGGAGAATCCAACATTATCAAGAAAGGTGGTCAGGAAGGGTTTTGAGGCCGCCATGGCCCGTGAGGCGGCAAAGAAGGCGAAGGAACTTACCAGGAGAAAGGGGGCATTGGAGCTGTCATCACTTCCTGGAAAGCTTGCCGACTGTCAGGAGACCGATCCACGGTTGAGTGAGATATACCTCGTTGAGGGAGACAGTGCTGGGGGATCAGCAAAGGGAGGAAGGGACAGGAGAAACCAGGCGATACTCCCTTTGAAAGGGAAGATCCTAAACGTAGAGAAGGCGCGTTTCGACAGGATGCTTTCCTCAGATGAGATAAAGACCATTATCACCGCATTGGGAACAGGGATAGGTCCCGGAGATTTTGACATCTCAAAGCTCCGTTACCACAAGATCATCATAATGACCGACGCCGATGTCGACGGATCCCACATAAGGACACTCCTTTTGACATTCTTCTACAGACATATGACGGAGGTAGTGGAGAGGGGATATTTGTATATTGCACAGCCTCCGCTCTTCAGGGTAAAGAAAGGGAAGGTGGAGAAGTATATAAAGGATGAAATAGGACTGGAAGACTACCTCTTGGACTTGGGGGTGGAGAATACAAATTTAATCAAGCCCGGAGGGGGCAAAATTTCCGGGAAGGAATTGGTTAATTCTGTAAAGAAGATGATGCGCTACGAGAGGATTCTAGAACACCTCGGCAAGAGGAAGATGGATAAAGAGCTTATCAGGGCGTTTGTCTTTGAAGATAAGATCATGCCTGAAAACTTAAAAAAGAAGAGGCAGAAGGAACTCAAAAATGTCCTTTCCAACATTGAGACCTACTTAACAAATTTTGTGCCTGAGCTTAGTGAAGTAAGATTCAAACTGGATGAGGATACCGAACATGAGGGCACGAAGATAACATGTTATACAAAGAGAAATGGGGCTGAAAGGGAGTCGGTCTTCGATCTCGAATTCATATCCTCTGCCGAATTCGGCGAGCTGAGGGCGCTCTATAGAGAATTGCGCGACCTGGGAGATTCTCAATTCACCTTGAAGAACGGGGATGAGAAAGTGAGTTTTAAAAGTTTCGAGGATGTGATAGAGTTTCTCCTCGGGCAGGGGAGGAAGGGCAAAAACATCCAGAGGTATAAGGGCCTCGGGGAGATGGATCCCGAGCAGCTCTGGGATACGACGATGGATCCGGAGAAAAGGACGCTACTTCAGGTAAATGTCGAGGATTCCGTCGGGGCCGATGAGATCTTCACCATACTGATGGGCGATCAGGTTGAGCCGCGGCGGATGTTCATCGAGAAACACGCTCTGGATGTTAGAAACCTTGATATATGATTTGGGGCAAACATATATAAGATATTTAATAAGATGTCCCGCTGCTTGAGATAAATCTGGAGGTAGCGCCCGGTGTATCCCAACCACCGTGATCGTGGTTGGATCCAAGGAAGGGCGTTTTTCATTTTATGAAGAGAGGTTTGATTCATGACTGACACGAGGTCTGTCACCGCTGTAAACATCGAAGAAGAGATGAGGCGCTCGTATATCGATTATGCCATGAGCGTCATAATCGGTAGGGCGATCCCGGATATAAGGGATGGCCTGAAACCGGTCCACAGGCGGATACTTTACGCGATGTATGATCTCAGGAACTTCTTCAATGAGCCATACAAGAAATCGGCAAGGGTCGTGGGAGATGTTATCGGAAAGTATCATCCCCACGGTGAGATCGCCGTCTATGACGCCCTTGTGAGGATGGCGCAGGATTTTCAGATGAGGATCCCCTTAATAGACGGACAGGGGAACTTCGGATCGGTGGACGGTGATCCACCGGCGGCAATGAGATATACCGAAGCGCGTATGGCCGAGATCACCCGGATGTTAATTGAAGACATAGAGAAAGAAACCGTAGAGTTTATCCCGAATTACGATGAGACTACCGAAGAACCGACGGTCCTTCCTGCACGTTTCCCGAACCTCTTGCTCAACGGCTCCTCGGGGATAGCGGTAGGAATGGCGACAAACATACCGCCGCATAACCTGGGGGAACTGGTCGATGGAATTATTGCCGTTATTAAAGACCCAAAGATAGACACGAGAACCCTGATGAAACACATCCCGGGGCCTGATTTTCCCACCAGTGGATTCATATA
>CAZDOD010000121.1:0-8690 GCA_964506935.1 uncultured Thermodesulfobacteriota bacterium
CTCGGCTATCTTGTTGATATTCACGGGCTCAAGGGTGGTTCTTCGGGCTATTATCCAGTTCCAATCCTCCTTCTCACTGGCAGAAAGGGCGTTAAAGCGCTCAGTGGTTTTGGTGACCTGTGTATCGGCATTTATATATTCCAGGGATGACCATATTCCGTCTCCGGCGGTCTCGTCACCGTGATTGTCCATATCGCCGTCGTCATACATTATTTTCAGGCTGTCGAGTCTTTTATTGTATTCAGGGTCGCTTGCGGCATCGGCCTCGGTTGCGAATCCCAGTTTTGTGAGGAGCTTTGCCTTTGCATCGGTTAGGCCCGCCGCTCCGGAAAGGAGCCCCGGCAGGGGATATCCCTGAATTGTACCGTAGTCCGCCTTCCTGGAGAGGAGGTAATTAAAATTTAGAACCGAGCTGTATCTGATGTCTATCTCACTGGTGCCGACTTTTCTTAAATCCTCCATCTTTGCGTGGGCCAAAGTCACGGCAAAGTTCAACTGTCGGTTGAAAACTCTCGCCCTCGTGGAATAGACAAGCATGGCACCGATGCCCAAAATCCCCACGGTGAAGATGGCAAGGGCGACCATGGTCTCCAAAAGAGTAAATCCCCTGATCTTCGACCTATTCCTATTAGCTATACGTCTTATAGCTATATCAGGAAACATCCTTCTTATAATTTTCCCGAGAAATATGATCATACGTGACTCTCCTTACTCCGACTCCCTCTTCCAAGGCGACTGTCCCGCATCATCCCTGCCTACATCATATATCCACACAACAGCCCTTCCCGAGATCATATCCAATGAGACCATCCTCCGATTTTTTAGTCTTTTTTTCTCGAGGCTTCTTAGGGGGATCATGTAGACCTCTCCACTATCAGATGCATTTCCACGGGAGTTGAACCTGACCTCATTGTCGTCCGAAACGTTTAAGGAAAACACGATACCGTCCAGCTTATCGGCGGTAGGGGCTGGGTCAGAATCGATATCTTTACCGACCGGGAAGTCGTATATAATACCCTTGGTCAACTCTTCCACCTTAACCTTTTCGCCGGCATCCCTTTGGCCGTCATTGTTGTCATCATCATGGACTTCAATGAAGCATCTAGTTGAACCATCGGCATTAACTATTTTATTAAAATTTACAATGTAGTTGTTGTTTTCTTTTATTGCCTGAATCCTGGCGTAGTTCAGGTTGAAGACGACAGAACGGGCTGACATGTCAGCCTTTATCTTATCTATGTTTGGATAAAATGAAATAGCGGCGATAGACGACATTATAGTGATTATTGAGACCACTATTATCATCTCGATTAAGGTGAAACCCGTCTTGCCTTTGTAAGATTTCCGAAAAATTCCTTTCGCTGACTTGAGTTTCTGATTCTTAGTGAGACAAGTTAAGGAAAGAGCGATTTTTGCCTTATAATTACACACTATGCTTCAACCATTTATAAATATTTAGGTCAAATACATATTTCTGGCTAAATCACTATATTATGATACCATTTTTTTTAAATAAATCAATACAATATGTAAATTAAATTAGGGTTTTTTTGACATCTTTTTTTATAAATCTACTTGATTTCATTTTACAAAATTCATTTCGAAAACCCTCAAAAATTACTTTTCTTGGTTTTTTGTCTTTTTGTAGTCTTTTTTCATATTTTTTAAAAATATTATTTCAAGTATTATTGATCCTAACAAAAACAAAAAGAAATCAGAATCACCAGTAAGTAATCCTCCAAATTCGGTCGCACTAATAGCACAAATAGGGAGAAATATCGGTGCGAGGATATAACCTAGGGGACTTTTTTTAAACAGTAAAACAGCGGTTATTATATATATAGGCATAAGTATCAGAATGAACACAATCCCCTTCGATATAACACAGAGGAGACATGTTAGCTCATGGTCTGAAAGCCATCTCATAAGCCTACAAATAAAGTTGCATGCAAGGAAAAGAGAGGCAAAAAGGAAAAGAACGGCTGTTTGCATTCTGGGTATCTTTGGTGTAAATCTCCTTTTAATTGCCTTGAAATCCATCGAGCGAAATCCGTGGTTTAGACAGATCAGAATGAGAGAAAATATAGAGCCGTTTAGATAGAGGGCGTTTATTAGAGAAAGCCCGGTTATGCGGTCATAAATTACCCCCATGATGTTGGCAAAGGAATAGTAAAGCAAGAATACAAAAAAGCTGAAGAGGATAAATTGCGCCCGGAGGGACCCCCTCATTGCCAGAACCAGAACAATGATGTATGGTATTAGCAGGTATTTGAAAATAAACAGAGCCAATACCTTTTTTTAATCGAATTGAAATATATAGTATACCCTCCTGTCTCTAGGGATATAATTAGAAAGACTAAGATCACCCAAGAGAAGAAATAGACTATCTTTAAATTCTTTTCCATTATATTTTCTCGGATTCACGAAAAATATCAAAAGAGTTTCAGCGGAAGAGAGAATCAACACCTCATAGAGATTCTAAATTTGTGATAGAAAAGGAATGCAGTATATTCTTGTGGATTGATTATCAGAAAATAGATAAGTTGTAAAGGGGAAAATTTAATAAGATTAAGGTGATTGGCCCGTCAAAAAAACTGTTGCACTCAAGATTTAAATCCACATTATCTTATATACGTCAACCACTTTGAGAATTTTTTGTTCTTTCCGCTGTAGATATCTTTTATCGCCGAGGTGAGGTTTAATGTAACGGGGCCGGGGCATTTATCCCCGATCTTTGCCCCCTCGATCGACTTCATGGGGAGTATCTTCACGAAGCTACCGGTATAGAACGCCTCATCCATGCCGGATAATTCATCGGGGCTGATATCGGTCTCCTGCGTGGGAATCCCCAAATCTTTTGCTATCTCAAGCACGCACATCCTCGTAATACCGGAGAGGGTATTGTCGAGCCTCGGCGTCAGTATCTTTCCGTCCTTTACAAAGAATGTGTTTGACGTCGCACCCTCGGCGACGTATCCGTTTGTATCCAATATGATGACGTCGTCGTACCCCTTTTTTACCACCTCCATCTTTGCGAGATAGCCGTTGATGTAGTTTCCGACTACCTTGGCGTGCACGGGGACGGTGTCGGGGTGTAGTTTCCTGAACTTGGATATCCCGACTGCCATCGGTCTGGATAGCTCTTCTTTCTTTGCATCAAAGAATGTGTGATCGAGGGTGATGATGGCCACGTCCACCCTGGGATTGCTCGGAATGATCGTGAGCTCTATCTCGGGAAAGTAGCAGAATATCTTCGATGCGCCCTCCGAGATATTGTTTACCTTTGCCGTCTCTATAAAGGCGTCGGAAATTTTATCTTTCGTCATCGGGATATCCATGTAGACGAGCTCGGCCGATCCGAACAGGCGGTCTATGTGTTCCCGAAGGCCGAAATAAGCGGGGCCGCCATTTGCCGGGACTATATCCAAAAATTCAAATATGGCCGATCCCCTGCCGAAGCTGTGTGATAGCAGGCTGACGTTGGCGTCTTCGAGTTTTTTGAACTCACCGTTTATCCATACCTTCATAGAAACTCCGTAAAATTTAGGTCTTTTGGCAATCCAACCTGAAGTAATAGTTCAAAACTTTATTTGAGAGATAATGTCGTAATGTAAATTTATCCGTCTAACTAAAATCCTCAATCACAGTTAGTCGGGGACGACGAAGGCCTCCTTTGGCTGGATGTTGACCAGAAGTATCCCGCCCGCGATACAGAAAAGCCCGACTATGAGCCTTGTCGTTACGGGATCGCCCATGAAGATCGTGCCAAGGAGAACACCAGACACCGGCATAAGGAAGATAAACGCGGAGAGGCTGCTCGCCCGGTATTTTAGGAGTAGATTCGTCCATGCGAGATAACCGAATCCCGCCACAAATAGGGACTGATATAGGATTGAAATGACTATATCGCGATCTAGATAGATTACGAAGTTTTTTTCAAAGAAGAAATGGGCAACCGCCAGCGTCGATACCCCGATGACCATCGGGTGCATGACGAGGGGTATTGTGTCCCAATCATCTAACCATCTCTTGATGTAGATGGTCTGACCGGCCCAGGATATCGCGGCAATCAACACGAGGAGGTCCCCAAAGATGCTTTTTGAGCCTCCCAGTTTTCCCTGATAGAACATCACAAGCACCCCTACGAAGGCTACCGCTATTCCGGATATCTTCCTTTTATTGAGACGGTCCTCGGGAAGAAGAAAGTGGGCGGATATCGCAACGAAGAACGGCTGGGTGTTCATCAATATAGAAGCGTGGGATACCGTAGTAAAATATATCCCTAAATATAATATCGTAAACTGGACGCCGAAGAGGATTCCGAGGAGTAAGACGTGGCCCCAATCCTTTGCGGATAGGGTCAGGTCGAACTTTTTAAATCTGGCGTATAAGTAGATAATAAGTGTCGCTATCATAAAGCGGATTGCGGCCGATGCGCATGGAGGTATCCCCACAAGCGAGACCTTGATGGCTACGGCGTTTGAGCCGAATATGAGGCATAAAAAAATTGCAAGGGCAGAGCCCTTGGTATCCATTGATCTATGAGACATGGATTTTCAAATATCACTTTTGATTGGAGAAGTAAAGATAATTTTTACATGATAAGTCTTGTCACGTTTTTTTATACTTTTTCCGATGGGGAGGTCTTACGATTTGATTTTTGTTTTTTGTTGTGATAGATTTTTTAAAAGATCTAAGCCCGAATAGAAGATGTTCGAAAAAAGAACTCCCGGTTTATTTATCTCTCGGGATGTCAGCGCTTTTAGCGCCTTTCGATAAAACGAATTAATATTGCCAATAATACAGCCAATATTAAGATCAATAATATTATTAATATTACAAGTACCATAGTTGGATTTGAGTCAATATTCTATTGAAAATAGCCGATTACTTTGTTATAGAGACACATATTGCAATATTAGGTTCCGTCTTGACATCGGCTTTTCGGGGGAAAAAAGTGTTAAAGAGAGGGCTGCCCAGATAAAGGTCGGCGGTATGCGGGGCCGTGTCGACTATCCCCTTAAATAGTCCGAATCCCCTTTAACTTTGTGGCGAAATCGAAGATAAGAAGGAGGCATAATTATGAATAGACATGAGAGGGTAAAACTGGCGCTCGATCACAAGGAACCGGACAGGGTCCCAACGATCTCCTGCATCGACGTCCAAAAACATGTATACGAAATCTTGGGCGAGACCCCCGACAACACCTATAAATACATCACAAACCCCATAACGGCGAAGATCATCGACATCACCACTCCCATCTTAAACCGCATCGGCGTCTTCGAAAAAGACGTGACGGAGTTCATGCTCAAGAAGACCGAATCCGACGTCAAGATGGGCTATGACGCGACGTGGGCGATCTACGCCAACATATTTCTTTTTAAAAGCTCAAAGTTGATGACCGATGTCTACGGCGGCCGCCTATACAAGATCGTCGACGACGGATACGGCAATATGGATACCCCAATGTATTTTAAGGGTACCTTTGAAAGCCCCGACGACTGGAGGCGCTTCAACAAGAAGAACTGGGAGGCGCTGCCGGAAAAAATGTTCAAATTCAATACCCTGATAAACAATGAGTTCGGAAGTGATATATATATCTTCGGCTCGCTCTTTATGGGACTCTTCGAGAACGCATGGCAGCCCTTCGGCTTTAATAATTTCGCCAGATGGTTGAAGACCGAGCGGGGTTTTCTCGAGGAGGTAATCGAATACAACAAGAATATCTATTTTAAGGTCATAGATGCAACCGTAGATGCCGGGCTTTTCGGATTTATCATGTCGGACGATATGGCGTACAAGTCCGGCCCGATGATAAATCCGAAGACGGAGGACGAGCTCTTCGGAAAGGCATACAGGGAGATATGTGACCGAGCCCATGATAAAGGTCTCAAGATCATAATTCATACGGACGGCTGGACGATCCCCCTCTTGAAATACTTCAAGAAGTGGGGATTTGACGGCCATCATTCTCTCGAGCCCACGGCGAATGTCGATCTCGCCGATTGTCGAAAAGAGATAGGGCACGATCTGTCGCTGCTCGGGCACCTCGACATAGCCCACGTCCTCTCCCACGGGACGAGGAGCGAGGTCTTTGAACATGTGAAGGATTCGATCAAGAAGGCGGGGAAGGGCGGGGGGTTGATTCTCGGCCCCTCCAACTCCCACGCCGACATAAAGGTCAAGAACATTCGCTGGATGATGGAGGCGATAGATGAATATGGGAGATATCCCCTTGACTTATAAATATCCATCTCGAATCACAGAAAAGAGGCGCAAAAAAAGACTAATATGGATAACTTTGGCCTGTGCAGTTTTTTTTACCGTTTTTCTATTCTCTTGCAAAGACAGGGAGAATGCCGTCCCGAATGAGGATCAATTCTTTGCCAAGACCAAGCTCACATACGAGGAGGATGGTGAGGTTGTGTTCTCTTATAAGGGGGTTGTGGCGGCTGATTCCGGTAAGCTCCGTTACGAGACGATCTCTGGGGATACATCATATTTTATTCCGCTTGTCGTTATCAACCGTCCCGACCTTAATTCCACTTATATCGTTATCCCCGAAAAGAGAAAGTTTGTGGTCTACAAGTCTGAGGTGGAATCCGAGGATATACCTTCGGCCCCCTTTGATGAGCCGACGGGTGAGGTGGAGCGAACTATTGTGGGTGAAGAGAAAGTTGGAGAATACGCCACTACGAAGTATCTCGTAAAGGAGGTCTTTCTCGACGGAAGCTCTTCATACTACTATGAGTGGCTCCTCAGTGGCCTTGAGTATTTCCCCATCAGGATCGAATACCCGATCGAGGCCGACGACTCCATAAATATCCTGATCTGGGAGATCTCCGATATAAGGTGGGGGAAGCCCCCCAAAAAGATGTTTAAGGTTCCATGGTGGTACAGCGAGGCGGATAATCTCTTTGATGTGATGACCGAAGACATAAAATGATTTAACAAAGAGGAGGTATATATATGAAAGCTATCACAGAATTTCTATCACAGGACTATTTAGGGAACACCCTCTTAAAGTATCTATATTTCTTTTTGATCATAATTGCCTTTGCAATATTGGCGAGGGCGATTTACTACCTCTTTAAGACGAGGTTGAGAAAGATCGCCAAAAAGACCAAGACCGGTCTCGACGAGATGATTATCGATTTTATCGAGGAGCCGATAGTCTTGATAGTAGTTGTCGGGGGCTTCTTTTTTGCCTTTAAGATCCTCACCCTGTCTGAGGCTGTGGCTGCTTTCATAAATCGGGTCATATTGATCGTCTTTCTCCTCTCTGTAACATGGCTTATAGTGAGGCTTGTGGACGTTATGGTAAAGGGCTTTCTCTCCCCCCTGGCCGATAAAACCGAATCCAAGCTTGACGACCAGATTGTCCCTATAGTCTCAAACCTCGCCAAAGTGGCGATATGGATTATGGTGATCATCGTCCTCCTTTCGGAATTGGGCTATGACGTCTTTTCACTGATCACCGGCCTCGGTCTCGGCGGCGTTGCGATAGCCATGGCCGCAAAGGACACCCTCGGCCACATGTTCGGCGGCTTCAACATCTTCATGAACAAGCCCTTCCAGATTGACGATATAGTGTTTCTTAAGGGATACGAGGGGACGATTGAGGAGGTTGGAATACGGACGACGGTGCTCAGGACTTGGGACGACACAAAGGTCTTCATCCCCAACAGTGAGATATCCAACTCGACCCTCGAGAACATCTCGGCCCGACGGGGGAGGAGGGTCGTTTTATCTATTGCCGTTGACGGCGGCACCAAATGGGACACGCTGGAGAAGGCCACAAAGGAGATAAAGAAGGTCATCGAGGGAATATCTGGGGTCAGGAAGGAGGATGTCCGTGCCGACCTCTACGATTACGGGGAGTTTTCCGTAAGCCTTCGTGTGGTCTACTGGATCGATGATGAGGACAACTATTTCGATATCCGCCACAAAGTTAATGTGGAGATAAAGAAGGTCCTGGACAGCTCCAAAGTAAAACTGGTCCAACCCCACATCAAGGTCAAAGACTAGTAGTTCCTTATGTGGATCTTTTTTGACCTGTAGCCTGATAGGAAGAAGACAAAACCTACGGCGAAGAGGAGGTCCACCGCCCCAAATATGGTATAGATAAACGAGAGGCCCCATGCTAGGTTGGTATATATAAGGAATGCGCCGCCCCATCCCCTCAGTCCTATCCCGAAGATCGGGATGTAGAACTTGAACTTTTCATAGTTCATATACGGGAAGAGGTACCCCATGCCCACAAAAAACATGAAGATGCCGTTCAACTTCAGGTGGCCCATTTCGGGGGAGGTCGGGCCGCACATCTCCAGGTTGGGGTCGAGAAAGCTCATCACAACGTATAGGACGGGATAGAGGAAGAATAGCGAGAGCCCCACAATCATATCATATGCCCCGGCGGTCAGGATAAATGTCCGATATCCTCTTGATACATATGGGGATTCCATAATTGTAAAGCTCCTCGGGTTTTTTTAGAATTTAACACAATGATTTTTCTTCTGCAAGGAGTTTATAAAAGATATTGTGGGGATTTTTTGTGGAGAGATTTTTGGGGCTATCTCAAAATAGTCTCTTTATCTTGACAAAAAACATAAAAAGGGATATTTTATCTCAGGTCAAAAAACGCCGGAGTAGCTCAGTGGTAGAGCAGCTGATTCGTAATCAGCAGG
>CAZDOD010000122.1:0-8652 GCA_964506935.1 uncultured Thermodesulfobacteriota bacterium
AATACGGGTTTGCTTGGGGACTGCGTGTTACGTCCGTGGCGGCAAAAAAGTGCTGGATGCCCTTAAGCATAATTTGGGAGTCGATGTTGGACAGACTACGGAAGATAAACTCTTTACACTTGAGGTTGCGAGGTGCTTCGGGGCATGCGGTCTGGCACCGGTTATATTCATAGATGATGAGGTCCATAAAAGGATTAGGCCGTTAAAAGTTGGGGAAATCCTAGATCGATACCGTAAATAGATATTGTAAAGGTATGAGTGATGAAAAATAAAACAAAAAAGAAAATTCGAGACCTAAAGGATCTTCAAGATATTAGAGATAAAAATATCGCCGAGAACGCCCTACGTGATGGGGGCTATAGGGCTTGCGTGACTGTTCATATGGGAACGTGCGGCATCGCCAGCGGCGCCCGCGATATCCTGAAAGCGCTGACGGAGGAAATTGACTCAAAAGGGATCAAAGACGTGCACCTTGCGACTTCGGGATGCATTGGCGCCTGTTATCTCGAACCTGTTATAACCGTTGAAGTTTTAGGAACAGAGCCCGTCCAATACGGTTATCTGGAGGCCGAGAATGCTCTTGAGATATTTCGAAAACATGCCGTCGGGGGAAAGGTAGTCTCGCAGTTTGTGGTCAATCTCGGTAAAGGATTGGAAAGCGCTGAGGAGGGACATAAATGAAAACGGAACAAGAACATCTTCTTAAAAATAAAGAAACACCATTTTTTGACCGCCAGAATTTCAGGGTCCTGCGAAATAAAGGGAAAATAGCAGCAGAAAACATCGAGGAATATATCGCGCGGGGCGGATATGCGGCAACGATAAAGGCCTTAAAAGAGATGGAGCCGGAGAAGATCATCGACGAAGTAAAGAGATCAGGTCTGCGTGGACGCGGCGGAGCCGGCTTCATAACGGGATTGAAGTGGGAGTTCTGTAAAAGGTCAAAGGGCGATACTAAATATATACTCTGTAACGCCGATGAGGGTGATCCCGGGGCATTTATGGATCGTAGCGTCCTTGAAAGCGATCCCCATGCGGTTTTGGAAGGTATGATCATCGGTGCAAAGGCTATTGGTGCCCACGAAGGCTATATATACTGCCGTGCCGAATATCCGCTCGCCCTTGAGTGCCTCGAGCGCGCGATGGGTCAGGCCCGTGAGTTGGGACTTCTGGGCAAAGATATCTTGGGCACAGGTTTCGATTTTGATATATCAATATATCAGGGGGCCGGTGCATTTGTCTGCGGTGAGGAGACCGCCCTGATGCGCTCGATTGAGGGGAAAAGGGGCGAGCCTCGCCCTCGACCCCCATTTCCTGCGGTTAAAGGCCTTTGGGACAGTCCTTCCGTGCTAAACAACGTCGAGACCTTCGCCAATATACCCTTGATTATAGATCGGGGGTCGGGCTGGTTCAATTCCATAGGGACGGAGAGGAGCCCGGGAACAAAGATTTTCGCCCTTACCGGTGATGTAAACAGGGTCGGCCTCGTTGAGGTCGAGATGGGTATACCGCTCGGTGACATCATTTACGATATCGGCGGTGGAATTCAGGGCGGAAAAAAATTCAAGGCCGCACAAATCGGCGGCCCTTCGGGGGGATGTATCCCGAAGGAGCATCTAAACGTCCCGGTCGACTATGAATCCGTGACCGAGCTTGGTGCAATTATGGGCTCGGGCGGCCTGATCGTTATGGACGAGGATACCTGTATGGTAGACATGGCAAGGTTCTTCCTCGATTTCGTTCAAGATGAGTCGTGCGGCAAATGCGCCCCCTGTCGGGTCGGAACCAAACGGATGTTGGAGATTGTAACGCGTATCTGTGAAGGGAAAGGTGAGGAAGGGGACATCGAGAAGCTCATTAAACTGGGTGAAACCATAAAAGATACGGCGCTCTGCGGCCTGGGACAGACCGCACCCAACCCGGTCCTTTCAACGATAAGATATTTCCGTGATGAGTATGAAGCCCATATCAGGGACAAAAAATGCGTCGCCGGCGTCTGTCCTGACCTGATGAGGGCACCATGTCAGAATGCGTGTCCTGCCGGCGTAGACGCCCCCGGATATATCACGCTCATCGGAGAGAAGCGTTACGACGAGGCCTTACGTCTTCATCGAGAGAGAAATCCATTTGCGGCCGTCTGTTCCCGGGTATGTTTCCATCCATGTGAGGATAAGTGCCGTAGGAATACTGTGGATTCTCCCGTTGCGATTCGCTATCTCAAGAGGTTTATGGCAGACAACGGGAATGGTTTTCAGGTCCCGGAGGTCAAAAAGAACGAAGATAACGCCAAGCGTAAGATCGCGATTATCGGTGCCGGTCCCGCAGGGCTTTCATGCGCATATTTCCTCGCCCGCCTGGGTTATCGACCGACCATCTTCGAATCGGAGTCAAAACCGGGTGGGATGTTGTTACAGGGAATCCCGGCCTACAGGCTCCCTAGGGATATCCTGAAGCGCGAGATCAAGATGATTGAGAATATGGGAGTTGAAATTAAGACCAATACGAGGCTCGGCAAAGACATCACCCTTGATGGTATGCGCAAAAAGGGATATGACGCCGTCTTTATCGGTGTCGGAGCGCCGGTTGGAAGCAGCATGGGTGTGAAGGGCGAGGAGATCAAGGGAGTAATGGACGGGATTAGTTTTCTGCGTCAATACAATATGACTGGAAAAGTACCCGTCGGCAAGAAAGTCATTGTTATCGGTGGGGGGAACGCGGCCGTGGATGCCGCCCGCACTGTTTTGCGCCTCGGGGCCGAGTCGGTCACGATAATTTACCGACGCACCCGAGAAGAGATGCCAGCCTATAAAGATGAGGTTGATGAGGCGGAGCGTGAGGGCGTGGAGATGATGTTCCTCTTGGCTCCTAAAGATGTAGTCGCCGGTAAAGATGGTCGGGTCAAGGGTATGAATTTTGCCAAGATGAAGCTCGGTGAGTTCGACCGTAGTGGACGCCGACGTCCGGAGCCTATCAAGGGCGATGATTTATTCGTCGAGGCGGACCAAGTTATTTCTGCGATCGGGCAGGTTCTCGAACCAAAGGAGATGCTGGGAAAGACGAAGTTAAAGCTGAACAAGGGAGACTATTTCGTTGTGGATCCTGTTACCTGCCAGACATCGGTTGAATGGATATTTGCTGGGGGCGATGCCGTTACGGGTCCCTCCTCTGTAACCGAGGCGGTAGGCCTTGGAGAAAAGGCGGCGGTGGGGATCGACCTTTACCTGACCGGATCTGAACACGCCTTCTGGAGGGTGGACAAAGAAGTGGATGTACCCTTCGATCCAGAGGCGGAGCCTGAAGACTATCCCCGTGCCGGAATAGAGATGTTATCGGTATCGAAGCGCAAGAAGAATTTCAATGAGATTGAAACCTCTTGCACAAAAACCGTAGCATTACGCGAGGCCAAAAGGTGTCTTCGTTGTGAATATAGAGAAAAAGAGGAGGCCATATAAAATGTTGTTTTTAACTATTGACAATATCGCATTAGAGGTTTCCGAGGGCACGACCATTCTCGAGGCTGCTCAAAAGGCGGGAATACATATACCTACCCTGTGCTACCTGAAAGATGTTCAGGCCATCGGGGCGTGTCGTGTCTGCCTAGTTGAGCTTGAAGGCGCAAGGACACTCGTGGCTTCCTGCGTAATGCCTGTATCTGATGGTATGAAGGTTTATACAAATACCGCCCGTGTTCGTAATGCGCGGCGTACTGTTGTGGAGCTTTTGCTTTCGGAGCATGTCGGAGAGTGTCAGACCTGTGATAGAAACAACGACTGTGAGCTTCAGGCCGTTGCCCGAGAACTGGGGATTAGGGAGATCACATATCCGGGTGAGAAGGGGAAACAGCTGATCGACAGAAGTACCCCGGCACTGATTAGAGACACCGGCAAATGCATTATGTGCCGCAGGTGCGTTACGGTATGCAGCGAGGTTCAGGGCGTTACGGCGTTGTTTCCCCAGAACCGCGGTTTTGAGACGGTTATCGGTCCGGCTTTCGCCCTTAACCTTGACGACATCGTCTGTGTCCAGTGCGGACAGTGTTCGGCCGTCTGCCCGGTGGGGGCTATTAAAGAGAAGGAAGAAACCGATAGGGTCTGGGAGGCCCTGGACGATCCGAACAAACATGTGGTCGTTCAAACCGCCCCGGCAATCCGTGCCGCCCTGGGAGAGTGTTTTGACCTGCCGCCTGGGACTCTTGTGACAGGAAAGATGGTCACGGCGCTGAGGAGGCTGGGCTTCGACGCGGTATTTGACACCAACTTTACCGCCGACCTGACGATTATGGAGGAGGGGACGGAGCTTTTGACACGCTTAAAAGAGGCGCTCGTTGATAAAAAGAAGGTCGCCCTCCCGATGTTTACGAGCTGCTCTCCGGGATGGATCAAGTATGCAGAGCATTTCTATCCCGATATGCTGAAAAACCTGTCGACCTGTAAGTCGCCGCAGCAGATGTTCGGTGCGGTCGCAAAGACCTATTACGCCGAAAAACTAAACAAAAAACCGAAAGACATCTTCGTCGTCTCTATCATGCCGTGTACGGCGAAGAAGTACGAGTGCCAGCGCCCCGAGATGGATGACAGCGGCGTAAAGGATGTGGATGTGGTGCTGACGACCCGTGAGCTCGGCAGGATGATTAAAGAGGCGGGTATAGATTTTGAATCGCTCCCCGACGATACTATGGACGCGCCTTTGGGTATGTCGTCGGGTGCGGCGGATATCTTTGCAAATACGGGTGGTGTTATGGAAGCGGCGCTTAGGACGGCATACGAGATCGTCACCGGCAGGCCCCTGCCGTTTGAGAATCTCCATGTAAAGCCGATAGCCGGTCTCGAAGGTGTCAAGGAGGCGTCCGTCGTGATAGAGAAAACTGTCCCGGATTGGTCGTTCTTAGAAGGTGTGACACTAAATGTCGCCGTAGCCCACGGTCTCGGCAATGCAAAAAAGGTTATCGAAAGGGTAAAGTCGAAAGAGGCGAATTACCACTTCATTGAGATCATGGCCTGCCCCGGAGGCTGCATTGGAGGTGGCGGCCAGCCGCGTATGACCAGCAACGAGGTACGGATGGCCCGAATCAATGCGATCTATAAAGAGGACGAAGGCAAAAAGTTGAGAAAGTCTCACGACAATCCCGAGGTCAAGCAGATCTACGAGGAGTTTCTCGAAAAGCCTCTGGGCGAAAAATCTCATCACCTTTTACATACAAAATACACGCCCAGGACACGTGTTTAGTAGAAGAAAGAAGTATAACGTGTAACTGAAAAGATAAAGGAAATGATGGGGGGCAGGGCATATACAAAACGGCTCATGCCCCCCTTTTTTTGATCTCCTATAGGACATCATTGGGATATTTCCCGCCTGCTGCTCCTCTTTAAATAGTATAAAATACGATAACAATCCGCGAAAATCCTACAACACCAAAACGAATTGAGGTGATTTGGATCAAATAATCCGCGAGATCAAGGCTATCGGGAGGGAAATCGGTCGAGGTCAGGGCGGGCGAAAACGAAATCCAGCCTAAAATTCTTTCCAACTAATTTTAAATAACCGCAATCTAGGTCGATAATATCCCTAAGATCTGTAGTATTTTTGATTTTTCTTGTATAGATTTTCTATAGAAAAAAAGGTTGACAGGTTTCGCCTATTGGTTTAAAATCCAAAAACTTTATTAAAAAATTTTAATTTAGAATATAGAAAATGCTCTCTAAATCATTTTTCAAGTTTTTTGTTCCCTTTTTGTTGATAATCCTGATTCCCTCAGCCGCTTTCTCAATAAGGATCGAGGATGAAGAAACAGGTACCGATCTCCTATTGATGGGTCTGGGGGTCTTGAGGGTTAACTACGTTTCAATAGGTGGGGATCGTATAAGTTTTGAGGAGAGTGACAGGGGGCTTCCGGAGTTCCTATCAAACAGCTCTCAGGCCGACCTCCTCATCGAGGGTACCTATCGTGGTTACGACCTTGAGGGGTATCTACACTATCGGGACGTGACCTACAACTACGAGCCCCATCTGGATTTTTTCCTGAAGATCAAAAGAGACCTTAATTATCTATCGATTGGCGATCATGTCGAGGGTGTCTTTACCGATACGCTTTTTACGCGATTCGAGCCGGAGTTTCGAGGAGGTCTCCTCCATCTTGAGAGTGAGAGGAGCGGTTTTGAGATATTCGGCGGCGCCATCAGGGGTGAGCAGGGTGAGGAGGAGATTCCCGCCGATGGCACATCCGGGCCATACTACATCTCAAATTACCCGATTATGGATGGCTCCGAGACCGTCTATATCAGGGTGAGGGACAAGGGTAATGAATCACTGATACTCAAGACCGAGATACAGCGTAGGGGAATAGACTATAAGATAGATTATGACGACGGCGAGATAAAATTTAAATTGCCCGTTGAAGAGACAGACTTTCATGGGAATCCCGTATATATCCTCGTCAAATACCAGTATGATGATCCATCGGGTGGCTATAATAGATACATTGCGGGGACCCGCTTCTGGTTCCTGCCCCATGAGTATGTGAAGCTGGGATTGACCTATCTTGCCAGCGGCCCGCTTAATGATTCCTTGGAACTTGGTTGGGACAACCGTCTTCAGATCTACGGTTCTGACCTCAATGTAAATATCGAGGATAGATTCTTACTGGGGGCAGAATTTGCTATGAGCAGTGCCCCCGGTATCGATAAAGATCTTAGGGCCCTTGCGTATCGTGCCAATTTCTTATGGGAACCGAACGAAAGATTCAGGATGTGGGGAGGTTATTTTAGGGTCGACAAGGACTTCTTAACTTTCGGGAGTACGAGTCTTGGAATAAACAATGTAGTCGATGAGATCAAATTTGAAGATCCCTTCAACTTCAAATCGGGAACGACCAATTATGATCTCGATCCCGATATCGAGGTGGGCCTCGGAACCGATGAGGAGTCATGGGGGATTGCGACGGAGTATCGTTTCGCCGAAGATCATACTGTAACGGCCGGGTATAGAGAGATTAGAGACAATATCCCCGAAGAGAGTTCACTCCCCACAACAAACACCAGAGATATCTTTATGACTTATAAATATACGCCTCCGGGTGGGTTTAAATTTTTCGCGGGTGGTGAGTGGATAAGAAGCTGGGACGACCTCAGCCCGAGGACTGTCGATACAGAGAGATGGCGCATACTTCTGGGAACGATCGGTTATTTGGGGGAAACCCGCATGACCGGCCCTGTCAGTATGGAGGCACTGTATATTTACGAGGATTACAGGAACTTTACCGACAGTCTTGAAAACGAGATCGCAAACTATCTACTATTGAGGTTTGATTTTGAACCGAGGCCCGATCTCAATTTTTACATCGAGCAGCAAGAAATCTTCGTATCAAATTTGAATTACAAGGGTTTGGCAACCAGGAGTGATGCCACATATATAGGTGTATATTATAAGAGGCCGAAGTTTGAAACCGAGATCACCTATAAGCACCTGAGGGAGCAGGATTATATCATCGGGAGTGAGGTGGGGAATGAGCATCTCATCTCGACATTTGTGAGATATAGACTGTCTGAAAATCTTTTGGCCCAAATGAAGGTCGAGTTCGGGATCAGGCAAGACAGGTCAGCCTCCCCCGATATTACATATTACGAATATCTGGCGGAAGCTGAGGTCGCATGGGATATAACTCCATACCTGCTGCTTTCTCTGTTATACGAGATGGAGTACGACATAGATTCGTCATCTTCCGGCCGAAATATGACACTTCAGGATGAGGCCACGGTTATTATGGAATTCGCCCCCGAAGACGGCAAGCTGTCCCTCTATTTCGAAGGTAAACATGAACGGGAGCGAGTAAGGACGGCCCCCCTGTCGGCGATAGAGACAAATACCGATACATTCATTGTCGGTGGAAAGTATCTCTTTGCGCCCGACTGGGAACTGGTCGGGGGGTTCAAAAAGGCTTTCACATACGGGGACTTAGAGAGCTCCAAAACCGAAGGTTTTGTCGAAGTTGGGTACGATGTATGCGATTATCTGAAGCTGTCTCTTGGTTACGAGCACCAGGAGTTTTACGACCATGAGGACCCCGATTCAGACTTCAACGCAGATATTGGCTATCTTAAGTTAACAGGTAAGTTTTAATATATATAGTGGTGATAGCAATGAAGACCACAATAAAATATTTAGCAATCCTTCTGGCTGTATTGCTAATTCCAATTCCGGCCACTTCCGTAGTAGTTCATGGTTACTTTGAGCTCAAAGCGGATCCGGTCGAAATCTATCCCGGTGAGACCGCGGTGTTTACCATAAATGCCTTACTATATGATGGTTTTAACCGGGATATACAGCTCTGACCGCTTAATCTACCCGGGGGGACCTCGGGATATGATTATGATGACGGAATGATTAAGGTCAGTCAGGGCGAGACGACCGAGACCCTGAAGATATATACCACCCCTTCAATAGAGAGAAAGACACATAGGATATCTCTGACGGGTAGGTCCGGTGATGACTCTGACACGATAGATATAGTACTTATAGTTAAAGAGGTGCCCGGCCAACTTAAGGCAGAGCCGAGCACGATATCGATTGAGCCGGGGGAGGTGGCCAAATACAAAATCTCCGCCGTATGTGATAGAGATTTCAATGTAGAGCTTTCCTCCTATGATGTCCCCTCCA
>CAZDOD010000123.1:0-8512 GCA_964506935.1 uncultured Thermodesulfobacteriota bacterium
ACCTCTGACAATGATTTTTTTCCCCTTTATCGTGATATCGGCCCCGAGCCTGATGAGTTCGGGGATGTGGGCGAAGCGTTTCTCAAAGACTGTATCCCTTATCTTGGATCTCCCGTCCGCGAGCGTCATCAGAGCCGTGAAGGGTGCCTGGAGGTCTGTCGGGAATCCGGGGTAGGGGAAGGTCTTGAGGTTTGTGCATTTGATCTTTCGGGGGCCTTTTACCCTGAGGGCGTCGCCTTCGTCCGAAAAATTGACCCCCGCATCTTCGAGCTTCTTGATAACGGAAAAGAGCATCTTCTTAGGGCAGTTCTCGATGACTATGTCTCCTCCCGTGATCGCAGATGCGATCATAAATGTCCCGGCCTCGATGCGGTCGGGGATTATCGTGTAGTCCTTTAAAGGAGATAGATAATCCACGCCATCGATATGGATCGTATCACCCCCCGCCCCCTCGATCTTCGCGCCCATCGCCTTAAGTGCGGATGCCAGATCGATCACCTCTGGCTCCTTGGCGGCGTTCTTTATCACCGTCTCACCCTTTGCCGTGACGGCGGCCATCATGATGTTCTCCGTCGCCCCCACGGTCGGAAAATCGAAGACTACTTTATTCCCCCTTAACTTCTTGGCGTCGGCTATGATGAATCCGTGTTCTTCGGTGATATCGACGCCGAGCGATATAAATCCCTTGAGATGCTGATCCACGGGCCGTACGCCGAGCTCGCACCCGCCGGGCTGGGAGACCTTGGCCCTCCCGAAGCGGGAGATCAGGGCGCCGAGGACGAGGAAAGAGGCCCGCATTTTCCTCACGTAATCCCACGGGGCCTCGAATTCCGAAATATTGGATGTATCGACAACAAAGGTGTCTCCAAATGAGACCTCGGCGCCGAGCGTCGTCAGGATGTCTTTTGTCGTCTTGATGTCCATGAGGTTGGGGACATCAAGAAATTCTGATTTGCCTGGGGCCATGATCGAAGCTATTAGGATCGGGAGGGCTGCGTTCTTTGAGCCGCTAATCCTGACACTCCCCTTGAGAGGGATTCCACCCTCGATGACTATCTTTTGAAGCATAAAAAAACCTTTAACAATTTACATTCTTTTTGCCACAAGAACCCTGTGATGTCCAGAATAATCTTTCGTGATGTGAGAAAAATTGAGGTTTGTGGTCTTCGAGATAATCTCGTTTACCTTTTCGGCCTGGTCCTTCCCTATTTCGACAACGAGAAAGCCGCCGGGTTCCAGATAGTCGGGGGCGCCCTCTATCAGGGGCCGTGTGATATCGAGGCCATCAACCCCACCGAAGAGGGCGATCTTTGGCTCGTATTTGACATCGGCCGGAAGCGATCTCATCTCGTCCGCTGAGACGTAAGGGGGGTTTGAGACGATGATGTCAAATTTTTCATCGTCCTCCTTTAGGGCATCATACAGGTCGCCTGCGAAAAGCCTGATTCGGTCATCGACTCGATATGCCTTGAAATTTAAATCGGCGACCATGATCGCCTCGTCTGAGATATCCGTGGCGATAATCTTAGCGTCGTCAAGCTCAAGTGCGAGCGCAAGTGAGATAGCGCCGGACCCTGTGCCTATCTCCAATATATTTGGCTGAGATCTCAGATTTCTCCGTAGCTCCCCCACGATTGATAGTGTCTCATCAACCAGAAGCTCGGTCTCGGGGCGGGGGATGAGTACCGATTCCGATACAGAAAGCTCGATCGATCGGAACTCCTTTTCGCCCGTAATATATGCGATGGGAAAGAATTTCCCCCTCTTTTCTGTGAGTCCAAGAATTTTATTCCACTCTGGATCGGAGATCGGACGGTCGTGAAGGAGATAGATGTCCATCCTCTTGATGTTTAGAACCTTCGCGGCTATTATTTCGGCGTCGAGGCGATGGGATGGGATTTTTTTATCTCTCAGAAATTCGGAGGCGATGTTTACCGCCTCCATTATTGTGGAGGGCATCTCTAGATCAGATAGAAGTCTTTTTTGGAAAAATTTGATTTTCGGCATATCATCGGACTGTCTTCAGATCGGGGGATCATGAGGCCCGGCTCTTTATGGCCTCGGCCTGAAAGTAGGCTGTTAGGGCGTCGAGCAAATCGTTGATATCCCCCAAAAGGATGGCGTCCAATCTGTGCATGGTCAGGCCGATGCGGTGGTCCGTCACCCTCCCCTGCGGGAAATTATATGTCCTGATCCTCTCCGAACGGTCACCGGTCCCGACCTGGCTCCTCCTTTCTTGCGAGCGCTCAAGGTGTTGTTTTTGGGTCATGAGGTCAAGTAACCTCGCCCGGAGGACCCTCATTGCCTTTGCCTTGTTTTTGTGCTGGGATTTCTCGTCCTGGCAGGTAACGACCAATCCCGTGGGGAGATGGGTGATCCGAACCGCGCTGTCGGTGACGTTTACATGCTGACCGCCGTGTCCTGATGAGCGGTATGTGTCAATCCTCAAATCGTTTGTGTTTATATCGACCTCGACGTCTTCGGCCTCGGGGAGGATCGCAACGGTGACCGCGGACGTGTGGATGCGTCCCTGTGCCTCGGTTTCGGGGACTCGCTGGACCCTGTGGACTCCGCTCTCGTATTTGAGGCGGCTGTAAACCCCCCTCCCTTCGATTAGGGCTATGATCTCTTTAAAGCCCCCCACGCCAGTCTCATTTATGCTCATGGTCTCGACCCGCCAGTTTTTCATATCGGCGTAACGCGAATACATCCTGAACAGGTCGGCGGCAAAAAGGCCCGCCTCGTCACCGCCGGCCCCCGCCCTTATCTCGAGGAATATGTTCTTTGCGTCATTGGGATCTTTTGGTATCAAAAGGAATTTGAGCCTGTCTTCGCTGGCAGAAAGATCTCTCGTGAGCTTTTCGATCTCATCTTTTGCGAGATCTTTGATATCCTCGTCGGAATCGTGAAGGAGGTCTCTGTTTTCAATAATCTCTTTTTTAAGGTTATTGAAGCGCCTGAACTCCGAAACAAGTGGCTCGATGTCTGAGAGCTCCTTTGTATATTTTTTATAAAGCTCGGTGTCATTTATAATCAGGGGGTCAGAAAGAGACTTTTCAAGTACATCGTAGCGGGCTTCTATATCTTTGAGTTTATCGAGCATCTAAAATATCCATTACTTTTTTTGGCCATTACCTTTTGTCGGGTTTGACAACGATCTGTCCGTTCTCGATCTTGACCGCCTGAGTGAGTGCGGCAAGTGCCACCTCGATCTGGTCATCGGAAGGCTCTTTCGTGGTGATCTTCTGGAGCCAGATTCCGGGAAGCGAGATGAATTTTAAGATCGGGTTTTTCCTCTTATCACCGGCGAGCTTGATCAGTTCATAGGATATCCCCGCGATTGGTATAAGGAGGGGTATCTTTATCGAGATATATATCAAGTTTTTAGCAAGCTTCGGAATATCAGGCAGTTTAGGCATGATCGGGAATATCGCGGCAAACAGAAGGATGCTTATCAATAAGACGATGAGGATAAATGAGGTACCGCATCTCGGGTGCATGGTCGGATATTTTCGGGCGTTGTCGACGGTGAGCTCTTCGCCCGCCTCATATGTAAAAATAGATTTATGCTCGGCCCCATGATACATAAAGACCCTCTTGATATCGGGCATAATCGATATCGAAAAAAGGTAGATGATAAATATCGCTACCTTGATGATGCCGTCGACAATGTGGAATCTCAGGGTCTCGACCCCCATATCCCATGACAGGAATTGGTCGACATATACCGTGGCGATGTGCGGTACGACGAGAAACAAAAATATCCCGAATGCCAGGGCAAAGACGATTGTCGTGGCCATAACCCACGGGGATAATTCGCCTTCTGTCTCTTCCTCGGCGGCCTCGTTTGCGGAATATGTGAGGGCCGACATCCCGAGGACGAGAGATTCAAAGAGGACAACCACCCCCCTCAATAAGGGCTTTTTCAGGATCGGGTATTTCTCGGAAAGAGAATTTATAATATCCTCTTTTATCTTGATGCTCCCGTCGGTTTTTCTGACGGCGACGGTAAAGGCTCGCTCAGAGCGCATCATAACGCCCTCTATGACGGCCTGGCCGCCTATCTTTATTTTTTTCATATGAGGTTATTTTTTCTTCTGGTCTTCCGCCTTTGCGTATTTCTTTCTGAATTTCTCCACACGTCCGGTGGTGTCAACCAGTTTTTGCTTCCCCGTAAAGAAGGGGTGGCACTGGGAACAAATTTCCACGCTGATATCCGCCTTGGTCGAGCGTGTATTGATTTCGCTCCCGCATGCGCACTTGATGACCGCATCTTTGTATTCGGGGTGAATATCCTTTTTCATCTCTTATATCTCCTATTTGGTCTAAAAGGGTTCGTTTCATTAAAAAAGCCCCCTGAAGAAAAGAGGGGGGCAATGATTTTTTCCATTAGATAGCTACTGATTCATATTGGCCAAAAAATCCGTGTTGGATTCCGTCCCCTGAATCTTGTCGAGGACGAATTCCATAGAATCTATAGGATTTAATGGAGAGAGGAGTTTCCTCAAGATCCATATACGGTTGAGTACATCCTCATCCAAGAGCAACTCTTCCTTTCTCGTTCCCGAACGGTTGATGTCTATGGCGGGGAAGGTCCTCTTGTCTACGAGTTTCCTGTCTAGGTGGATCTCCATGTTGCCCGTTCCCTTGAACTCCTCGAAGATTACATCGTCCATGCGGCTTCCGGTGTCTATGAGGGCCGTTGCAATGATCGTCAGGCTCCCGCCGTACTCGATATTTCTGGCGGCGCCGAAAAACCGCTTCGGCTTGTGGAGGGCGTTTGAATCGACGCCTCCAGACAGGATCTTCCCGCTGGGGGGAACGACCGCATTATATGCCCTCGCAAGCCTCGTGATGCTGTCGAGGAGTATTACGACGTCTTTTTTATATTCCACAAGCCTCTTCGCCTTTTCGATGACCATCTCGGCCACCTGTACGTGTCGGGACGCCGGCTCATCGAAGGTGGAGCTAACCACCTCCCCATCGACCGAGCGAATCATATCGGTGACCTCCTCGGGCCGTTCATCGATGAGGAGGACGATCAGGATCGCCTCCTCGTGGTTCGTCGTGATGGCGTTGGCTATGTCCTGAAGGAGCATAGTTTTTCCGGTTCTCGGCGGAGAGACGATGAGGCCGCGCTGACCCTTGCCAATGGGCGTAAAGAGATCCATAATCCTCGTGGAGTATTTTTTACTGTTGTATTCGAGTTTGATCTTCTCATCAGGGAAGAGCGGAGTCAGGTTCTCAAACAATATCCGCTCACGGGAGAGGTCGGGATTTTCACCGTTTACCGACTCCACCTTGAGAAGGGCGAAGTATCTCTCGGATTCTTTCGGGGGTCTTATCTGTCCTGATATCGTGTCTCCGGTTCTAAGCGAAAACCTCCTTATCTGGGAGGGGGATATGTATATATCGTCCGGCCCCGGCAGGTAATTATAGTTCGGGGCCCTAAGAAAGCCGAAGCCGTCGGGGAGGGTCTCCAAGACGCCCTCGCCGTAGATCAATCCCTTCTGTTCCGTATGGGCTTGAAGAGATGCAAAGATAAGCTCCTGCCTCGTCATGGCGCTGGCGCCTTCGATATTGAGCTCCTTGGCCATCTGGTAGAGCTGGCTTATATCCTTGCGTTTGAGATCCACAAGATTTATTATTTCGCCTTCAGAAACTTCTGTTATTTCATCAAGATCGCCATCTTCCATTAAATTACTTCTCCATAAGTTTAAGTCTTTTTGTTTTACGGATTTTTTCCGCTGTTGATTTAGATAAGAGTTCCCCGAGTAGAGGTTCCTTTAGATTTTATTTTTATGGTATTTTTATGATATTTGGTTGATATTTCCCATTTGAGATAAAACTAGCTTGAAAAATAGATTTCCATCATTCGTAGCAACTTTGAAATGTAAGAGTATATCAGGTTTCCATCCTTCGTAGCACACCTTTGGAGTATAAGGGTTTATCCTGTGAACCCTGAGAGGTGTTGGGAGACATTTTATGAAGTGTTTAAAGGAAAAATATAGTTTATTTCATATCAAATGTCAAGTATTTTTTTAATATTTTTTTTCGTGTTGGATACTATTTTATTCCATCTTTTCCTTTAGATTAGCCTCCCAACATCCGCCGCCCCAGTTAGAATATATTTTTATGTGATATATTCCCCTGCCGGTTAACGTCAGGACGTTTCCGTCGGAGAGGGATTGTTCTATGAGGACGGTTTCATTATCCTTACCTTTTGCCTTTACCCAGAAATCCGAAGACCCCAGTTGCCAATCAAAGGTGAGTACCATCTCTTCTTTATCGACATATACCTCGAACGTAGACTCCGCACCGGTGCCCCATAGATAGCCGCTGTATGAATGGGTAGAACAGGGGTTTTCCTCGGGGCTCGAGATGTGTGTGAAGAGTATCGAAATGGCAAAAATAACGAGTAGCGAGAACATTTTGATCTTCATCCGGTATCATCCTTCTATCGGATCGTGTTATTTTGATGCTTATCAAAAGAAATATCGGTGATTATGTTAACACTTTTTTTACTTGAAGTGGAGTGAATATTATGAAATAATGTTAAATTTCAGTCAAGACGGATGTCTTTATTTTCTTTCTTGACAAAGAAAAAGCCTTTGGATATATATATTCAAACATTCTAACTATGGTGCCTCGCTGTGCATGGGTCGGTGGGTTTTGTGGGGTTTTATGATATAGATTTGGGTTAGTTGGGGAGGGTGTGGGGGAGGGGGGATTTTTTTGATATCAGGCTCGAAGATGGGTGTTTTTTCAGTAAAGATAAATGAAATCCCCAAGAGACCCGATGGATGTTTCATTATGGAGTTTTACGGGGAGGGATTATTCCCCGAATGGGAAAAGGATAGAGACCTCCTTGAAATCCATACCACCAGAGAGGAACGGGAAAAGGGGGAGAATTATAACGGAGTTTTCGGGCCGATAAAAGGACCCTATCTCTCTTTTCCCCACGGCTTTGAGGGTTTTGTGAGCCTGGTTTCGTCGGATGATGATATCTTTGTAAAGGGTCGTATTATAACACCGGCAAAAAATACATGCAGCCGATGCGCCGAACACTTTGAAGATAAAATGGACATCCTTTTTGAATATATTATCTCAATGGAGGAGGTAAGAGATAAAGAGATTGAACTTAAGGCCGAAGATCTGGAGTTTGATTTTCTTCACGGCAATGAGCTCGATATAGGACAAATTATCTGTGAACAGGTATCTCTCAACCTTCCGGTACAACCCCTCTGTAGTGAGGATTGTCTGGGGTTGTGCAAGAAATGTGGGAAAAATCTCAATATCAAAAAATGCAACTGTGAGAATGAAATTATTGATATCAGGTTTGAAAAATTAAAGGATTTTCAAGTAAAATAGATTAAGGGAAAATATAATTATGGCTGTTCCAAAAAGGAGACATTCAAAGTCTCGAAAAAGTAAGAAACAATCCCATCAGGGCCTCCCGAAGCCGTCAAAGTCTATTTGTCCCAACTGCAGCGAGGCAAAGGCCCCGCATGAGGTATGTCCCCACTGCGGCCACTACAAAGATCGTATGGTGATAGAGATCGAGGAAGTGTAGTTGATTGAATCGAGGTTACTTTCCCTCCTTGATATAAAATATCCCATTTTTCAGGGGGGGATGGCCTGGGTCTCCCGCGCAGAGCTTGTGGCCTCGGTCAGCGAGGCCGGGGCACTGGGGATAATAGGCGCAGGTCTGATGGAGCCGGAAGACCTCGAAAGTGAGATAGAAAAGACAAAAAAATTAACCTCCCGCCCCTTCGGCGTAAACCTCATCGTTTTGGCACCTCATCTGATGGAGAAGCTCGAAGTCGTTCTAGGAAGCGGCGTTCGGGTACTCACGGTCGGTGCGGGAAACGCCGGGCCGATCCTGTCTCATGCCAAGGGCAGGGGCACGATGGTGATACCCGTCGTGGCCTCGGTCCCGCTGGCGATAAGGATGGAGAGGGCCGGGGCCCAAGCCGTGATAGTCGAGGGATATGAGGCGGGTGGCCATGTGGGGGAGCTTACAACGATGGCCCTGACCGCAATGGTTACAAAGGCTGTCTCGATACCTGTGATCGCCGCAGGCGGCATCGCCGACGGGAGGGGGATGGCGGCGGCCTTTGCCCTAGGTGCCGAGGGGATTCAGATGGGGACGATCTTTACGGTCGCAAAGGAATGCACCGTAGATGAGAGGTGGAAAAAGAGGGTCATCGAGGCAAAGGACAGGGACACGGTCGTGACCGGGAGGTCGACGGGACACCCCGTCAGGATTTTGAAGAATCGTTTCTCACGGGAGATCATCGAGATGGAGAAGACGGGGAAATCCCCTGAAGAGATAATGAAGCTGGGCGAGGGAAGACTGCTTCGGGCGGTCGATGGTGATGTGATGGAGGGCTCGGTCATGAGCGGGCAGATAGCGGGTCTGGTCGATGAAGAAAGAGGGGCGCATCAGATTATAGACTCCGTAATGTCCGAGGCGGTCGATACCATAAAGAGGCTTAATAGAATTATATTG
>CAZDOD010000124.1:0-8381 GCA_964506935.1 uncultured Thermodesulfobacteriota bacterium
TATCCCGCGGGAAGGTTTGTTTCGCCGGCGTATTCCCTTTCGTTGGAATAACCCTTGTCGTAGTACTGGCCGTAAACAAGGGTATCGAATGGAGAAAATATCTCTTTTTTGAGGTTGTAATATTTGCCATATGCCGACTTGGGATCGCTTTGGTCTCCGGGCGATGGACCGGGGGTATATCCCTTCATGTCCCTCCAAATATACCACTGGGGGGCGACATAGACCCAGTACCCGGCAGGAATCCCAGAGTAGCCGGCGTAGCTTGTCTGGTTGGAATAGCCGTTGTCGTAAAAGCTCCCGAGTCTGCTCTCGTCCGCGGGTACCCAGAGCGTCTTCAAGAGGACGTCATATTTGCCGTTGACCGAGGCCTTATCCTCGTCGGTCTGAGTCTCCTTTTTGTCTTTCCATATGAACCAGTTGGGATATACGTAGACCCAGTACCCCTTCGGCAGGTTTGTATAGCCGGCGTAGTTTGAATCGGTCCTGTATCCCCAGTCGTAAAAGGTTCCCCGGGAGTTTCGGTCGGACTCAACCTTTATGACCTTGAGCAAGTTGTAATATTTTCCGCCGACCTTCGCCTTCTCCTCGTCTGACGGCGAATACGCTTTTGCCTCCCTCTCCCAGATATACCAGTAGGGATAGGCGTAGACCCAGTATCCTTTAGGTAGGTTTTTGTTTCCCGCATAGGTTGAGACAGTACGGTAGCCCCAGTCGTAGAGATTTCCGAACCTGTCATTGTCATCGGGGAGATAGAAGGTTTTAAGGACATTCTCATACTTACCGTTTATCGAGGCGCGGTCGTAGTCATAGGTCGGCCTTTCGTCTTCTGTCTTCGTCTTCCATATATACCAGCTTGGATAGACATATACCCAGTATCCATAGGGGAGGTTTGAGTAGCCCTTATATTTCTTGGTCTTTTTATACCCGAGGTCATAAAAATCCCCGTATGTGTTCCTGTCGTCCGGGACGTTGATGACCTGCTGGAGGTCCTTATATTTCCCGCCGATCTGTGCCTTCTCCGCAGGGGAGGGGGGTGTTGTGGGGCCGGGTGGGACATATACGACGCACTCCTGAAAACCGAACAGGAAAAAGACAAGGATTATCGTGATTAATATCGTTGACCTTTTCATTTGTTTCCACCATTGAATTTAAAAAAGGTAAAAAACTCTTTTGTTGTCTACTTCTGATTGCCCCATATGTACCAGTTCGGATAGACATAGACCCAGTAACCCGGTTTGAGATTTGAATAACCGGCGTAAGAGGTGCCACTGTAATATCCCCAATCGTAAAAGTCTCCGTAACTCCCCTGATCTTGCGGTACATAAAGGGTCTGCAAAAGGTTGTAGTATTTTCCGTTTACCGATGCCGTTACCTCGGGACCCTGTGGGGCGGGTGGTGCTGCGGCAAGGCTGTAGGTTGCCGACCAGTTACCGGCGCCATAGTTTGAGTATATGGTCAACCAGAATTTTCCGCCCCCCTCGAGTATTATGATCTCGCCGTTATCGAGATCGAAGTTGCCGAGGGTGGCACCACTTTCATCGGATACAACCGTCACCCAGAAGTCCACGGAGCCCTTTGGATACGTGAAGGTGACTTCCACATAATCGACTTTACCTGTCTTTACCGGGAAGACATATGATGAGCCGGGGCCATTTAGATAACCGCTCTCGGTTACGACCTTCGGAACGCCCCCTTTCCCTCCGAATATTTTGTTAATTAAATCACACCCGGTAAAGGTGAGGGAAAATACCGATACCGAAAGGAGTATTAATAACGAGAATCTCTTCATTTCTTTTCCTCCATGATAAATAAATATCCACACTGCCAATACATCAATAGGTTATTTATAGATAACAGTGTTTTGGCAATAAAACAATGTGTTAAATATTCTAATACTTGATTTTTTTATTGTAAAGTGTTTTTATTTGTATTTGGGAGGGACGGATATAGTATCTCTTTTTGCGAATCATATTCCGGTAGGTTTTTTGATGGTATCTCAAATTCCAAACGAAAAACATGATCCGAGAGATTTTTATCGTGACCGATTGGAACGTTAGGAAGATTAACTATTTTCCTATTTTGACCCCGCTACCTCCTTCCTTATTATTTTCCCGTCATCGGTTTTTGTAAGTTCTTTCAAGAACTCCACTTCGACCGGGACCTTACAGGTTGCCATGTTGTTTTTGCAGTACCTCATGATATCCTCGCCGGATACAACCTTTCCCTCTTCTAGTACCACAAATGCCTTTACGGCCTCGCCCATGAGCTTGTCTGGGATACCCACAACGGTGGCATCGGTTATCGAATGATGGCGAAGCAGGATCTCCTCTATCTCCCTGGGGTATACCCTGTTTTCTCCAACGAAGATGACATTCTTCTTCCTCTCGACAAGGGTGAAGAAACCCTCCTCGTCCATCTTTGCGATGTCTCCCGTGTATAGCATTCCGTCTCTTATCGCGATTCCGGTCTCTTCGGGCATCGCCCAGTACCCCCGCATGATCTGGGGGCCGGAGATGACGAGCTCTCCGACATCTCCCGGACCGAGAATCCTGCCATCACTTTCGATATCGACTATCTTGGCCTCGGTATCGGGAAGGGGGAGACCCATGGTCCCCGCCTTTTTACCGCCGGTTGGGGGATTCATGTGTGTTACACCAGACGCCTCGGCGAGGCCGTATCCCTCAACGACATCAATTCCGGTCTTTTGTTTGAACTCCTCGCGTACGTCTTCGGATAACGGCGCCGACATCGAAACCGAGAGTTTGATCGACGAAAAATCAACTTCCGAGAGACCGGATTGTTGAATTATCGAGCGATACATCGATGGGATGGAGGGAAAGAATGTGGGTTTGAGGTTCTTTGTGGTCTCGACAAATTTTTTTGCCGTAAATCGGTTGATGACGATAATCGTCGCCCCGACTCGAATCGGGAGGTCAAGGGCAACGGTCATGCCGTAGAGATGGCTGTAGGGGATAGCCGCTATTACCCTGTCTTTTGTCCCTAGAATGTTTTTGAACCAGATATAGACCTGCTCAACGTTGGACGAGATGTTCTTGTGTGTGAGCGTGGCCCCCTTGGAGATGCCCGTGATTCCTCCCGTGTATTGGATCACGGCATTGTCGTCCATATTTATCTTAAGACCTGTGGGAGTTGTCGGATACTTCCTTATAAAATTCCAAAAGGAGTAGATGTCCCCCCCCGATTTGACATCCCGATAGTATCCGGTCGTCTTGCCGATGAATTCCTTGAAGAAACGTCGTCTGAAAGGATAGAAACGTCGGATGTCGGTAAAGATGACGCCCTTTAATCCCGTCCTGTTCTTGACTTTCAGGAGGTCGTTGGCCGAGAGGTTATGCCCGATGATGATTCCCGCGCGACAGTTCGCAATTATGTGTTCCACCTCCCGTGAACCGAGATAGGGATTTATGCTCACCATGACGCCACCGGCCTTCAAGATGCCGTAGTAGGAGATGATGGTCTGTGGGAGATTAGGCAACATCACCGCCACCCTGTCCCCACGGGAGACTCCAAGCGAAATAAGGGCGTGTGCCAGAGAATTCGAGTAATCCTCGACCTGTTGATATGTGATTTTGGTTCCCTTGAAGATGATGGCGGTATGATTGGGATGTTATTCGGATGAGTTTCTCAGATAGTCGATTACGGTCTTATTGATGTCACCTAAATTTTTTTGAATCCCTTTGTCATAAGAATCAAGCCAAATCTTTTCCATTTTCATTAATCCTTATCGAAAAGGTATAAGACCACTTACTTTAATGGGCTGCACAGGTGCAATGCTTCATTTTTCAAAGGTGATATCTTGTCTTTACGAAAAAACGAGATTCCAAATCTGGACATCGTCTCCTTTTCATTTTATGAAAAGAAATTTGATTATGCAAGAGAAAAACACTTTACGGCTTTTTTAAATGGCTTTTTTAAACTTATAACACCCAACCCGTCGGATGGATACGGATAATTACCGTTTTTTGTGATTTTGCCACGACTTGGGCCGTGAAAGTTTTTTATTGAATTCGATACCCACTTGCTTTATATTAAAAAGTGGGTGGTGTTTTATATCGAGAATGTTTTAGATTCTAAATAAAATCAATTTTTATCGAAATAGACCATTTCGGTGAAATATCGTGAGTTTTTGACGGCTAAAAGATGGGACTCATTTCGCTGTGTCATCCCGACTCCGAAAAATCGTGCGGGGCATGCTGCGGGCTCTATAACTTTGAGGATAATTCGAGGAAAACCCTGAGTCGGCTGATGCACAAAAGAACCGATGTATTCAGATCGAAGATGAGAGACGGGATCGATATCGGGCGCATAAAAAAATATCTCGAGGGTGTCAAGACACCTCAAAAGCTCTTTGATGTTATCTACAACTGCCCTTTTTTGGGTTTCGTAGATGAGGGTCGAAAGAGGGTCGGGTGTATGATACACCCGATTAATAACGACGGAGTGGAGATGAGGGAGGTTTCATTTTATGGGGCGAAGCTTTGCAATGACCACGAGTGTCCGAGCTTCATGTATCTTTCGGAGACAGAAAAAAAAGGGGTGGCAGCGGTAATAGATGATTGGTATCTCTACGGCCTCGTCATCACCGATATAGACTTAATTAAGGAGTATTTCAGGATCATCGGAGATGCCATGGGAGAGGAAATAAAACATGACAGGTTGATGCACCCAGAAGTCAGGAGGGCGGTTCTTGATTTTTTCAGTCTCAAGGAGTCTTGGCCCTTCAAATCCCGAACAAAGAGGTTCGGCAAGTATTCCTTTTCGATCGCCGAGTACAGAATCGAACAGGAGGTCGGCGAAAGGGGGCTAATCCTTCCCGAATCTCGTTACAAAAAGATATTTATAAGTCTTGCAACCGATTTCTCAAACGAACGTGAGGCGGAAAAAGCCGAGGGGATGATTGAAAGGCTGATATCTGATTTCCTTTCGGCTTACAGGAGTGCTGCCCCATCGTCCCTTGGCAATGATACGGCTTTTTCAAATAGCAGGTCTCAGGCGATTTGACGGATCTTTCAAATCATGAAGTGATGGAGAAGACCGGAGGTTTGAAGTTTTTTCCTTTTTATATGTTTGGCTTTATAAAATTCCAAATTAAGGCGGACAGATAAATATGATAGCTGTCGTCCAGCGGGTGGCAGAGGCAGGGGTTTCTGTCGGCGGCGATACGAAAAGTGAGATCGGATGCGGCCTTCTGGTTCTTCTGGGTGTCGAGAGGGGTGACGAAAAGTGTGATTCCGATTACCTCGTCGAGAAGATCATAAATTTGAGGATCTTCGAGGATAGCGATGGGAAGATGAATCTATCCCTCATCGATGTAAAGGGAGAGCTTCTGGTCGTCTCGCAGTTCACTCTCGCGGCAGACGTCAGGAAAGGGAGGAGGCCGTCTTTTGTAAATGCCAAAGAGCCAAAGATCGCAAATGAGCTCTACGAGTACTTTATCGAGGGGGCGAAAACGATGGGGGCCAGAGCCTCGGGCGGCGTCTTTCAGGCGATGATGGACATATCCCTCGTAAATCGAGGCCCGGTGACATTCATAGTCAACAGCAGAAAGAGCTTTTAGAGGATTGAAGACGGATATCCAAAAACCCTATGTCATCAGCATCAGCAGGGAGGGGGAATGGTTCTACAACGACCGGAAGATAATACATCCCACGGTGCTCAGGATATTTAACGATGGTCTGTCTCGGGCCGAGGACGGGAGGTATTATCTCGAGGTCGAGGGGGATATCGCCGAAGTTGTGGTGGAGGACGCACCGTTTGTTGTGAAAGGGGTCATGCCAGCAATTGATGGGGGGGAATTATGTGGTTTTGTAGTTTCCCTCTCGGACGACACAGAGGATATACTGAATCTCGATACCTTGAAGATAAACGAAAAAAATGTGCCATACTGTCTGGTCAAGGGGGAGCGGGGGGGGCTTACAGCGAAATTCTCGTCGAAGGCCTACTATATGCTCTCCGACTATATCGAACATGATGAGAATCAAGATTCCTACTATATAGAGATAAAGTCTAAAAAACATCAAATCCATTATGATGGTGAAAGATCATGAAAGGAGATATCAATAGGTTAGTGGGAAAAGAGGTGGAGGTATTGGTCCACGGGATTATCTATCGGGGAAAACTCGTCGAATTGGGGGAGGAGGAGCTGTTTTTAAAGGGCGATACGGGGTGGATAACGATCATGACCTCTGATGTAAGCGAAATTAGGGAACCGGATACATCAGATAAAAGTCAAAGAAAATTTATCGATAAGGACTTTTTTACGAGGGAGTATTAAGATATGGGGATGACGGCAAATATGACGGCTTTTCTCTTTCCTTTCATAGCGTCTTCGATATGTCTGATGTTTTCTGTTCTCTTTACGATAACAAATTGCATATTCAGAGGAGAGAAGGCGTTTTTCGGATTTTCCCTTATCTCTTTTGTAGTGGCGCTAAATCAATTTGCTGTGGGTATGCAGACATTCGTTTTTCCCTTCGACTTTTCCGCTTCCTTTTTGTGGCTCAAGATCCAGTATGTAGCAATGGCAGTTTTGATATTCAGCTCGGTCTATTTCGTGTATCTCCTTTTGGAGAGGAAAATAAAAGCACCTATGATCTACGCATCTTTACTTGTTTCTCTACTTTTCATCCCTTTGGTCTTTTCCCCCTTCTTCGGAGAGGCTGGTATAGATTCCGGGGGCGGCTTTATCTTCAATCCGAAGATCGTGCCGTTCGCCATCGCGGCAATCTTGATCGCTGTCACTATCTATTGTCTGGTTATTCTCATTCTTCCCTATTTTTTGGGAGATAGGGGCAAGAAGGTGATGGTATATTTTTTGTATGCCGTCGGCGGTTTGGTCCTTCTAACATTCGGCATACTCGAAATATTTATGGATTGGGGACTGTTCCCTGATGTTACCTTCAGGTTGTCTTCGATAGGTGCGGTCTTTTGGGTATTGGCGGGCGCCACGGTGGTCCTGATCTACTTCTACGAAGCCAGGATGTCTCTAAGTAAGGTGATGATACGTCTCTCCGAGACGAAAAAGGAACTCGATAGAAAAGGCAAGATGGCAATCAACGATGGGCTGACCGGCCTCTATAACCGCGGATTTTTTGACGAAAGCCTGAATGCAGAAGTACAGGATTCCATAAAGAAAAACAAGTCTCTTACTTTATTGATGATGGACATTGATGGTTTCAAGGTGGTAAACGATACTCTAGGACATCTCATGGGCGATTATGTCCTTTCCGAGATTGCCGCGGTTATAAAGAACAGCAGCCGTGCGAGCGATCTGCCAGCCCGTTACGGCGGGGAGGAGTTCGTCGTAATCCTCCCCAACACCAACGTATCTGAAGCCAGGATGGTGGCCGAGAGGATAAGGGAAAATATCGAGGGTATAGACTTCGTCGTTGAGGGAAAGCCGAAAACATCGATAACAATCTCGGTGGGGATTGCTTCGCTCAAGGGATCGGACCTGACCAAAGATATCATCGAGAGGGCGGATAAGGCGCTCTATGCGGCCAAAAAGAGGGGCGGCAACAGGGTTTCGGTTTCGAAATAGTAAGGCGTTTGGATTAAGGAAACTTATGAAGGTGTCCCTTCAGCATGGAGAAAAAGACTATCTCGCCCTTTTAATCGGCGAGGTGAAGCGGATTCTCAAAGATGAGGAGTCCCACGGATTCGGCCATGCCAAAAGGACGATGGATCTTGCTTTGAGGATCTCAAGGGTGGAGGGGGGAGATATTGATGTGATCAGGGCCTCCGCCCTCCTTCACGATATCGGAAGGGAAAATATCTTTGGAGATCCTGGACACGGCAAAAGGGGGGCCGAGATTTCCCGAGAGATCCTCGAAAGACTTAAAGCCCCATGGGATATTGAAAAGATAGTATCGATTGTCGCCCGGCACGACGAATCGGCCGATGATGGCGAAAGCGAGCCGATCGAGCTTGTCATCGTCAGGGATGCCGATAAGCTCGATCTTTTGCGTGTGTCTCCCGAATATCTCGATCTTGAGCGACTGGTGACCTTGGAATCCCTCCGTCTAGTCCCATACGCAATGAGCCTTCACGAATCCGATGAGGACGGATGGCGCTTTGAGGCCGATCGTGCAAAAAAAAGGGCTGAAGAGATATTGAGGGCGAGGAGTCTTTAGGTTCTGGTGGTGTGAGAGATCAGGGGAAAAAAGCGGGATAGATGTCAAAAGGGGAGACTGCCCTTGATATATTTTTCGGTCTCTTTATTAAGAGATAAAAACTCCATTTTTTTAAATTTTTTTAGAGTTAAGCATGGAAAATCAGGCCGACATTCATTTTACGATAGACTTTGAGGGGAAGTGGTATGGCATGGATGGAGAGGAGGTCAATGAGGCGAGCCTCTATTT
>CAZDOD010000125.1:0-8223 GCA_964506935.1 uncultured Thermodesulfobacteriota bacterium
TGGCGCAGACACGGATTTTTGGGGAGAGGTTTTTTATTTCCCTCTCGTATGCCCCGCTCTCTATAGTCGTTCGGGTGCCGATTATCCCGATGCGTTTATTCTTGGTAATCTTTACGGCCCTTTTCGCTCCGGGGAGGATGACGCCTATGACGGGGATGTCGAATTTCTCGCTGATTATGTCGAGTCCGGCCGAAGCTGCGGTGTTGCACGCAACCACAAGGTACTTTATCCCCAACGACACGAGAAATTCGCTGTTTTTGAGTGCGAAGCGACGAATCGTGTCCCTCGACTTTGTCCCATAGGGTATCCTCGCCGTGTCTCCGAGATAGATACAGTCCTCGTCCGGAAGCGCCTTCGCTATCTGTTTGATGACGGTAAGCCCGCCGACGCCGGAATCGAATATCCCTATTGCGGCATGACGATTTGGAGGATGGATTGAGTCCGCCGAGTTTCTATTTGTTTCTTCTATATTACTTTCCAAAGACGACACAACAAGATATTGAAATAAAAACGACTCGGATTAATTTACAAGTCGTGACTCGTTACACTATGCTATTTTGCGGCGATTGTCAAGGGATAAGATACCACCCCGCAATCCGCATTGGTAAAAGGTCGTGGATATTTAGGTTACGGCGCAAGGATAACGAAGGGCCAGAAGGGGAGGTTTCTCAAGACCCAAAAGATGATGATAACGGCGAGGATCAGCCATATCCAGATCGGCCTTTTGATTATCTGCGGGAGCCCTTTGCCCCTGATCGAAAGAAGCGAGTAGGACAAAAAGGCGTATCCGAGAAATGGGATCGAGATGACCATCAGGGGGTTTAAGTCGAGCGCAGACCAGATGCGGCCGTGGAGCAGCTCGTGGATGGCGCGAAGCGACCCGCAGCCGGGGCAGAAAAAACCGGTCAGGGTATGAAACGGGCAGTGCGGAAGGATGATTGTGTCGCCGGGTTTTTTGAAATAGAGGAGGAGGGCAAGGGCTGTTGAAAACAGGACGATTCCGGAGATTTTCAATGCTCCGACGGCTCTTTCGTTACGATCTATAAAAAGTCGTACGGCCTTAAATGTCCTGTTTTTAACAAGCTGCATCGGCTTTTTATTAAAATACATCTTTCATCATCGCCATGATAATTACGGCGTATAAAAACATGTAGAAGCACCAGAATAAAATCCCGACCCCGAATGTGATCCAGCAAAAGAGCCTCGCATTCAAAGATGCCGAGACCGCCTTCTCATATTCATCCGCTATGAGCCTCCCGTTGACCTGTGCGGCATAGATCAGGCCGACTATCCCGAGGGGAAAGCAGCAGAAGATCGTAACGAGGATTGACGGGGCAAGGTAGTTCGGGATGTATCTCTTTAATTTGGTGTCCGGGTCGATCCACGGCAGGATCGCCTCGCAATTTACACACTTTAGGGCCTTGGTCGGATTTTCCGTCGAACAATTTGGACATTTCATGGCTATTCCTGTATTTAGAAATGAAAAAAATACTAAAATATCTCCGAAAAGATATATATAAAATATACAATGCCTCCCACGATTAATGAGAATATAATCCAAAATTCGGCATTTTTTGAAGCCTCCTTTGCGCCATCATAATCTCCTTGTTGGAGCCTCTGTTTTGCTCTGGCAGCATTGATTATCGCCGGTATACAAAAGGGGAAACAACAGAGTATTGTGATTATAAAGGCTTCGGCTATATGTGTGGGTATATCCTCCCTAGACACGGTTTGGGGTTTTTCATATGGGAAAGCCTCGCCGCATCTGTCACAATAGATGGCATCATCCGGGAGTTTGTGGCCGCAGTAGTTACATTTCATTGCAGATCACTCGATATTGCAAATAGCTTCATAAACGGATCGATCTAATACGGCTCCGATGCCGTTCAACTATACATTAAGAATTAGATATTAACAAGGAAAAATGAAAGTAATTTTAATATGAAAAAACGCCCGATATCGGTCTATCAAGTTAAAGAATACAGATTTTTTTGGCGAAATTGTCGAACGGTTTTTTTATGTGTGGTGAATATCTAGGATTGGTCGATTGGATTCAAAATCATCAAAGGCCCCAACGGAGCCTTTATTGATATTCGTATTTTTTAGTTGGTTCAATCGATAGGGATTTTTTATTTCGCCCTAACGATGTCCTTTACCTTCATTAGGCGGGAGAGGTTGCTCCGCTCCATCTCGTCGAGCTTTATCGTGATGTAGCGGACGGTCTCCTCGATATTCGGGATGAGAACGTATTCGAGGGCGTTGACCCTGCGCCTGGTCTTGACGAGCTCGTCTGCGAGAAGCTCCGCCCACTTCTCGCCCCTTGCGAGCCTTATCATGTCGGAAAATAGTTTTCTCAGCTCAATGAGATAGAGGTCGAGCTCCCCGGAGGTGCCGGCATAGCCGTAGCATATCAGGTTGCCCTCCTCTTCAAAGGTGATCTCGGGCACCTTGACGCTCATGATCGAGACTACGTTGACGTCTATCTTCATCTTGACAGACGGGAGGGCGAGAGCCTCTTCGACCCTTTCCCTTCCCATGAAGGAATTGATATGGATGAAGCGTTTGAGCACGCCGGAGAGCTCCCTCTCGACCTTGGCGCGGATCTTGCGGGTCTCCTCGATGATCTCCATGAAGCGCCTCATGAGCTCGTCCTGCTTGTCTTTTAGGAGCTTGTGTCCCCTCTGGGCGACGGCGAGGCGCTTCTTGAGCCTCATCAGCTCCATCCTTGTGCTGTTGACGTTAAGCTTCATCTGTATCTTTCAATATCAAAAAGATTGCCCCTCCCCCCTCAGTCGGCCGCCGCCTCGTCCTTTTTGAACCTCGGGAGGTATTTCTTCATGAATTCGGGTCTTATCCTCTTTAGCTCTGCCGTTGGGAAGACAGAGAGGAGTTTCCACCCGAGATCGAGTGTCTCATCTATGCTCCTGTTGTCATACTCCCCCTGGGAGACATACTCCGCCTCAAAGGTGTTTGCAAAGTCGAAGAACGTACGGTCGATATCGGTAAGGGCGGCTTCACCCAGGATAACCGCAAGCTCCTGTGCCTCTTTCCCGCGGGCGTAGGCCGCAAAAAGCTGGTTGTTGACGTCGGCATGGTCTTCTCGTGTCTTGCCATGGCCCATTCCCTTATCTTTGAGCCTCGAAAGCGACGGGAGGACGTCGATCGGCGGCTCGATGTTTTTCCTGTAGAGCACGCGGGACAGGATTATCTGCCCCTCGGTGATATACCCCGTGAGGTCCGGGATCGGGTGCGTCTTATCGTCCTCGGGCATGGTGAGGATCGGAATCTGGGTGATCGACCCCGAACGGCCCTGTATCCTCCCCGCCCGTTCGTATATCGTGGAGAGGTCGGTATAAAGATATCCGGGGTATCCCCTCCTTCCGGGGATCTCCTTTCTCGCCGCGGAGATCTCTCTTAACGCCTCGCAGTAGTTGGTCATGTCTGTGAGGATGACCAAAACATGCATCCCCTTTTCGAAGGCGAGGTATTCTGCTGTCGTAAGCGCCATCCTAGGCGTCGCGACTCGTTCGAGTGCGGGGTCGTCGGCTAGGTTCAAAAACAGCACCGAGCGGTCTATTGCCCCGGTCTTGTTGAATTCGGTTATGAAGTAGTTTGCCTCCTCGAAGGTTATCCCCATCGCCGCAAAGACGACTGCGAAGCTCTCCTCGGTCCCAAGGACCTTCGACTGGCGGGCGATCTGGGCGGCAAGCTGGTTGTGCGGGAGGCCCGATCCCGAAAAGATCGGAAGCTTTTGGCCGCGCACCAGGGTATTTAGCCCGTCGATCGCCGAGATCCCGGTCTGGATGAACTCCTCCGGATAATCGCGGGCGTATGGGTTGATGGGGTTGCCGTTGATATCAAGCCTTATATCTGCGATGATCTGGGGGCCGTCATCTATCGGGTTCGCCATCCCGTCAAAGACCCTCCCCAATATGTCGTCCGATAGGGGAATCTGGATGCCCCTCCCCAGAAAACGGACACGGGTGTTGTAGATATCAACACCTGTCGTCCCCTCGAAGAGCTGGACCATAGCCCTGTCGCCGTCGATCTCTAGCACCTTTCCGGTGCGCCTTTCCCCCGACGGGAGCTCTACATTGACCAGTTCCTCATATTTGACCCCCTCGACTTCTTCGACGATCAAAAGGGGACCGTATATATCCTTTATAGTAAGATATTCCTTCTGCATTTGGATATGACCTCCTCTACATGTATACCTCTTCCGTGGCCGCGGACTCGGTCAGGACCTCAATCTCGCTCTCAACGGAGTTTGCGATCTTGTCCATCTCGCCTATATCCTCTTCGGGGATATATTTCGCTCGGGATATTTCTTCCTTGACCTTGAGCTTTGTCAGGTCATCGAAGGAGACATCTTTGTCGAGGGCCTTTATGGATGCGTGGTGGAGCTTTAGGATGAGCTTTATTATGGTGTTCATCTTCTTGGAAGAGCAGTATGTATCGACATCATGAAAGGCGTTTTGATGTAAAAAGTCCTCCCTCAGTGATCTGGCGGTCTCAAGCGTAAGACGGTCGTTGGGCGACAGCGAGTCCACTCCAACGAGCTTTACGATCTCCGCAAGCTCCGCCTCTTCCTGGAGGATCTTCATCGCCTCCTGCCTCGTCTCCACGATATCCTCGGCAACCTCTTGCCTCAGGCTCTTTTCGAGATTGTCGTGATAGAGGGAATAGCTGTTCAGCCATGAGATCGCGGGAAAGTGCCTCTGGTATGCGAGCTTGTCCTCCAAGCTCCAGAAGACCTTCACGACTCTCAAGGTCGCCTGCACGACGGGGTCGGAGAGGTCTCCGCCGGGCGGGGATACCGCCCCGATGGTCGTGATGCTCCCCTCCCTGTTTCCGCTCCCGAGGGTTATGACCCTCCCGGAGCGCTCGTAGAACTCGGCGATCCTCGTCCCGAGGTAGGCGGGATATCCCTCCTCACCGGGCATTTCCTCGAGACGGCCCGAGATCTCCCTCATGGCCTCGGCCCATCTCGACGTCGAGTCTGCCATTACCGCAACCGAATATCCCATATCCCTGAAATACTCGGCGATCGTAATCCCGGTGTAGACCGATGCCTCCCTTGCCGCAACGGGCATGTTGGAGGTGTTTGCCACGAGGACCGTCCTTTTTATAAGGGTCTCTCCGCTCTTCGGGTCTTTGAGGTGGGGGAATTCCAAGAGGACGTCGGTCATCTCGTTTCCCCTCTCGCCGCAGCCTATATATACGATGATTTCTGCGTCCGCCCATTTGGCGAGCTGGTGCTGAATTACGGTCTTGCCGCTCCCGAAAGGTCCCGGAACGCATGCCGTCCCGCCCTTGGCGAGGGGGAAGAATGCGTCGACGACCCTCTGGCCGGTTATCAAAAGATTTTCGGGCCTGAGCTTCCTCTTGTAGGGGCGAGGGGCACGAACGGGCCACTTTTGCATCATCGTGAGCTTTTTTATTCCCTCATCGGTCTTGACCTCGCATATCACGTCTTCGACCTTGTACTGGCCCGACTCAATTTTTTTAATTGTCCCCTTTATCTTTGGGGGGACAATAATCTTGTGGGTGACGACCACCGTCTCCTTGACCTCGCCCAGAAAATCCCCCGGCTCGACCTCGTCACCATTCTTTGCGAGCGCCTTAAAATCCCAGATTTTTTCCCTATCGAGGGCGTGTGCCTCCACACCGCGGGTGATATAATCGCCCACGGAGTTTTTGATGACGTCTAGGGGGCGCTGGATGCCGTCATAGATCGATGTTATCAGGCCGGGTCCGAGTTCAACCGACAGCGGAATATTGGTGGGATATACGGGGTCGCCGGGGCCGATGCCCCCCGTCTCCTCGTAGACCTGAATAAAGGCAAGATCGCCGTGAAGCTCAATGATCTCCCCGATGAGTTCCTCGTCACTCACCCTGACGACATCGAACATCTTGGAGTCGCTCATCTTGTCGGCCACAACCAGAGGCCCGGATACCTTTGTGATTACTCCCTTTTTCATAAGCTCACCGTTAAATATCTATTGAAGTTACGTGTCCTCAATTTGTAAAATATCTTTTCAAATAAAAGATTACCTCTCCCCTTATAACCTTCCACTTTATCTTAAAAAAAATGCTATTCCTCATGCTCATCCATCGTCAGGTGGGCGCCGACCGCCCTTACGATGATGTCATCGAGCTTATCGAGCCCCATCCCCTGACTTCCCGATGCGTCGGGGATGACCACGATGGACGGGAGGGGCCTTCGGGAGAGCTCATCGATCAGGTCCGTTGCGGTCTGAGCCATCTTTTCGGTTATAAACAGGACAACCGTCTCATCCCTGACGGCCCTGATGATAGACTCTTTGACGTCCTCGATCTTAGGAGTCAAGACCCTTACCCCCAGTGCCGAGAATCCCAGCACCGAGTTTCTGTCCCCTATTACCGTGACCTTGCTCTCAGACATATCCCAGCCTCAATTTCAGATCCTGTGCGTTGATTCCGCTCTCCTTTCCTAGGATGACAGTTCTCATTTTACGGATCTCTATATTCTTCAGGTAATAATAAGCTATGAGTATCTCGATTCCGAAGTTGATATATTTTTCGCGGTTGAGGATCTTTACAAACTCGTTGTCTATGAGTGCCTCCATGCGAAAGAAGGTATTATCGCTTTTAAGATACGGCATCCCGTCGCCCACGAGATCCCTATACTCCGTGGCGCCGAAATCGGTCTCGAGCTCATCTATCTCCTTTAAATAGATATTGGCGAAATACTCCCTCTTGATCGAGCCGCTCTCGATAAAGGCACCGAAGAAGGCGGATTGCGGTATATCCTGCCACCTCATTCGCAAGAAGGTGAGGATATTGACCATATCGATCTCCATGCTAAGGAGCTTGAAGTAAAAAAGCATCCTCGCATTTTTCAACTCATAGCTAATATGATCGAACATGATCGAGTCGACTACTAGATCTATATCCGCGGGATTGGTGTTCGCCTCATAGGCGGCCTTCGCCTTTATCGCGGCCTCTTTCAGGAGGGGCGACAGCAGTTCCGACTTTTCTGGCTCCTTCGCATCCTGATAGATCGTTATCGGCGAAATGAGGCCGAGGCCGGAATAGGAGTCTCCCGGCTCCCTTCCTCGATATATCTCTTTTAAGGCGAGTTTCAGGTTAAAGAAGTCGTTTCTGAGAAACAGGAGATCGGTGATCTTTTTATCCTGTGTAAGATCATCGATGATCTTTTTGACCCTCTCTTCCTCCTCCCTCAAGACAATTTCGAGGTCATAACCGTAGAGTGTACCGATATCTTCCTGATAGACCCTGGCATAGTCGGTATCGCCGAGCATGGTGAATATTTCTTCTGTGCTCCTCGCCTCGGCAAAGCGTAAAAACCTCTCCCTCGCGATCAGCCTCAGCCCAAGAGAGCGGATGAGTCCTGAGACGAGGCAGTACCTCGAATCGTTTCCCCACTTCCACTCGCCTGAGATGATCGATAGGTCAAGCTTGACGTTCGGCGCCCCCATCCCGACAGGTCCGACCAGATCGGTTACGGGTTCGCTGAACTCTTTTATGAGGCCGTATATCTCGAAATTTCCCATGTTCTAGAACGCTCGATATTTTATTTCTTCAATAAACCGTGTCACTTTCCCAGACGGAGTTAACCCTGCCGGTATCCCCAATATGCGAAAGTTTTATCGGACTTAGAACGATAAATATAGGAATTAAAACCCGACGAACGCCTCGTTTCAGATTTTTACTTCCTATTTATCCTTTGCCCCTCCGAAGAGGATTTCCGTAAGCTTCCCTTCGACCGAAAGCCTCATCTCCGAAAGTAGGACATCGAGACTGAGGTTTATTTCCGTCCTCCCCTTCGAGAGAACCAGTCCTCCAACGATGTTTCTCGTCTCATCGGAGACCTTAAGGTTTGGGGAAAGTCCCTTATCTTTGAGTCCACCGTTTAACTCTTTTTCCCACGCCGTGAGCTTCCCCTTGAGGCGCTTTAAGTCCGAGGCGGAGAGCATTATGATCTCGTCGCCGCTTGCGGCATATTTCAGGACAAATCCCTTGAGGAGTTCGAGGTATCGGTCGTCGGGGAGTTTTAGGAGCCTATCCTTCGCCTCTACGAAGACTTCGCCCAGGATCATCTCCTTTTCGCCATTGGAGACATCCAGAGCCGTATTCTGAATGTCTGACGGGGCCGGGAGATAGCGCACCACCGCGTCCATGAGCGGCTGGACGCCCTTGTTCCGATAGGCCGATCCCAGG
>CAZDOD010000126.1:0-8211 GCA_964506935.1 uncultured Thermodesulfobacteriota bacterium
TGATCGCCCGCGAGTGAGGCGGTGTGGGATATCGCGGCCTCGGCCGATTCGGGCGTCCTCCCGCCCTTCAAAAGCACGAGTGCTTTTTTATTTTTTAATTTTTTCGCCACTTCCAAAAACCTGTCCCCCCGTCTTATCCCCTCGAGATACATGAGGATGACCTTCGTGTCATCTTCTCCCGCGAGATACTCCAGTATGTCGACCTCGTCAACGTCCAATTTGTTCCCGATGGCTGCAACCTTGTCTATTCCGAAGTAGGCCCCGTCGAGAACCTGAACCAAAAATCCACCCGCCATCATCCCACTCTGCGCTATGATGCTGACGGGGCCGGGTTTCAGTATCTTGTCAAGGTCACGGGTCGGCATGAACGGGGAGAAAAACATATTTCGGGCATTTACAGATCCGGTGCAGTTTGGGCCCCATATCCTCATGCCGTTTTTCCCCGCGATCTCTATTAACTCATCCGTCCTTTTTTTGCCGTCCTCCCCAATTTCGGAGAAACCCGCGGCCTCTATCTGTACACGCTTTATGCCGAGCCTTGAGCATTCCCTTACGATATCAACAATCGAGGCGGCGGGGGTGAAGATTATCGCGAGCTCCACCACCTCAGGGAGCGACGACAGGGACGGGTAGACCTTGTGTCCGTCGATTTCGGTATAGTTTGGATTTACCGGATAGACACGCCCGCCATAGTATGTTGCGAGGTTATTGAAAATATTGTATCCGCCCTTTGATTTATTTCCCGTGGCGCCGATAACCGCAACACTTTCAGGGCTGAAGAAGCTTTTCACGATTCATTACCACCATTTAACCATTTTAAAAGTTTACATTATATCATAAATGAGGGGAAAAGGCATCAGTTTTTTATAATGAATGGTGGTTTTAAAAAGATGGGCCGATAAAAAACCGGCCAAAGTCTCTATAATCCGATATTGAATACAAGGCTATTCATAATATCTTCGACATGAATGTCACTTCGAAAGGAAGGTGTTCGAAATTTCTCCTGCCCATCACATGAAAGCCCAATCCTTCATACCACTCGACCAACTCCGTCTGATCCGAGATGACACCGATCTCGGCCCTTTTTGTCCCCTCTTCCTTCAGCTCCTCAAGGGCAAAATCCACAATTTTCTTGCCGAAGCCCCTATTTCGGTACTCGGGAAGGACTCCGAGGCGCATAAGATATGAAAGATCCGGCTCATTCCGTAATATACCAACAGAGCCCGACGCAACGCCGTCCACCTCCAGTATGAAGTAACTCACTCCCTTTGAAAGCTCGCTCTCGATCCAATCATCCTCGCAGTTCGATGGATGCTTCGGGCAGTTTTGGCGTGTTAGCGAAAATCTCTTTGCGACATCCATAAAGGATGCCCGGATGATCGACGAAAGTAGCGAGATATCTTCTTCGGTCGCCCTTCTGATGATAACTGACATCTACGATTTCAACTCTCTTTCCAGAAAATCGGCCTCGGCCTTGGAGACCTCATCGAAGAGTTTCCCAATATATGGATCAAAATGGCCGCAGGGAAGGCTGATCAGCTCCGAATTCGGCACCTTTTCCGCCGCCTTTTTTACGCACTTTGCCGGAATAAGGCTGTCATATTCCGCCATCACAAAGAGGGCCGGGCATCTCAATCTCGGCGCCGATCTTATCGGCCGATACATGGTCGTAAGGAGGAGCGCCCTCGCCGGGCACTCATTTCTCCACGAGGAGTCCTTCGGAACCAATCTCAGATATCCCGACATCGATCCGGGGGTGTTCATACAGGCGAACTCATCGGGCTCTGCCACCACGGGGACATAGTAGGGATCTCTAAACATCACCATTCTCAATATGTCCCTCAATCCCTTTATCGTTGCCAAAAGGACAAATTTCATTCCGAGAAACATCGCTGTCGCCCTCCCGTCGACAAAGGGCACCTGGGAGACGACGGCACGGATCTTTTTGTCCCTTGCCGCCGTCACGATCACGTGTCCACCCGAAAACGATGTCCCCCATAGGGCGATCCGGTTCCCATCGACATCCCCCAGAGTCCTCACGTGGGCGATGGCGGCCCGCCAGTCCTCAACGTGTCTGAATGGGTTGACGAGGTTTCTTGGAGTGCCGGAGCTTTCGCCGAAATTCCTGTAGTCGAATAGAAACACCGCGAGGCCCCTTTCCACAAATTTTTCGGCATAAGGCAAGATCCCGAAGTCCTTCTCGGCCCCGAAGCCGTGCGCCATCACGACGACGGGCGGCCTCTTTACGCCATCCGGGAGGCACAGCATAGCCGAGCATTTCGTCTTTTTGCTGAAAAAATCGACATCCTTTTTTATAAAACTCATCAGTCTTCCCTTTTTATATTCTATAAATACATATTAAACCTAATCACTCCCCCTCCCTCAAAAACCTCCTCGGGTCGACCTCTCCGCCTTCATATAGGATGTTGTATAAGACCTCGACGATCGGAAGCCTCACGTTGTATTTTTTTGATAACCTCATGGCGGCCTCGACCGCTCCATATCCCTCGACATTCTTATTTTCTACCCTAAACCTCCTCAACGCCAGAGGTGCGGACCACTTCGTGAGCGATCTCCCGAACTGGCTGTTTCTTCCTCCCCTTGCCGTTGCGAGAAAATCGGCCATCCATGCCTGTCCCTCCGGGCCAAAGGTTGTGTCATCCGCCCCCATGGCAAGGGCGAGCTCCTTTATCTCGGCGGAGATCCTAGTGACGAGGGTGGCGGTGAAATTGACCGAGGAATCCTTCGCCCCCTCGGAAATCCCGTATGCTATGGCATAGACGTTTTTCATTGCGGCCGCAAGCTGTGTCCCGACGAGATCCCGGCTGAGATAGACGATGAAGTCGGGAGTCTCAAAGAGTCTTTTTAACTCTTTCGCAAGCTCCTCGCTCTCCACGGCGAGCTGGGTTGCGGTCAGCTTCCCCTCGATTATCTCGCCGGCGAGGTTCGCTCCTGAGATCACTGAAAGCCTTATGTCTTTTCTACCCCTTTTTTCCATCTCATCCCATACTATCTCAATGGGGAGGAGGCCGCTTTTTGTCTCGAAGCCTTTTGTTGCGATGACCATCACGAAGGGATCGGGATTCGAGTCGAGAAGTTCGGAGACCTGGTCTCTGAAGTAGTGGGATGGTGTGGCCATCACGACGACGTCGGCCCCACTCACGGCTGCCTTAAGATCAGATTCGACGTGGACGACCTTCGGTAGAGCGTGCCCCTTGAAGAAGTGGGGGTGCTCCCTCAACTCATTGATTGCCTCGACCAAATTCTTTCTGGTATCAAAGAGTATGAGGCCGTAGTTTGCGTAGTCCGGATCTTTATCAAATTTTTTACCCACGAGTGTCGTCAGCGTATAGCCGAATGCCCCGGCGTTGATAACAGTTATGTTGCGACCTGACGACTTTGCGGGATATATCCGGTGATCGAGCTGATTTGCGTAAAAGCGTCCGAGACCGAGATTTCGTATTGAATATCTCCTCCTCGGTCTAGAAGACGCCGATACAATCTTCCTTTGAAGAAGGGGGGAAAGCCCCTCCTCTATCACGTGGGGTATACCCTCTAAAAACAGATCGTCGAGATCAGGTTCAGCCTGATACTTCCCGCGGGAAAACGAAGTAACCTTCTCCAACTCCTCCTCTACGGCAAAGGTCAATTCTTTTATTGTGAGAGGGTCTTTACCCAGAAGCGCCTGAGAAATAATATATGAAGGGAGCACCTTCTTGTTTTTGGCCACCCCCTCCATGGCTTTACGGCTTATTAAGTCTCCTGGATTTTGCATAGAAGAGGAATCGGAAATAAGTTCCTTGAAGCTAAACGGCTCTCCGAGGGTCACATAGGCCCTGCCGTAGACCCCCTCCATTGCATCCAACATCGTCGTAAATAGACGTTCGATATATCCACTGCCGAACCTGAAATATTCTATTATGGGGATATCTGTCGCCCTGTCCCGTAGCGTAAATATCCCCGCAAGGGGTCTCCTATGAACGAGGGCCCTGTCCTCGGGCACCCTGGAGAGTGAGATGGAAAGCGGTACGATTAAAACATCCCTCTCTGATGAAATCAGGGCATCAACAATCCACGGCGGGACGGTGGCCCTCAGAGTCCCGTCGATGCTCCTTGTAGTATAGCGCGATGCCTCGGCGTGGACGACCATGTGAGCCCCTTCCTCCAATAGCGCCCTCGAATAACTCGAAAGCACGGCCTCATAGGAGGAACGCTGATCGCTCCACAGGAGTGCCTTCGTAACCTTTATTACTTTTAGCCTTTTGAGCTCATTCTCAATATAGGTGTTCAGTACAAGTAGGTCTCCGATTGCACTGAAGGGGATTCCCAGACCGAGCGAATCAAGGTAAGTATTGATTAATACACTGTCGAGGTGGGAATTGTAGTTGGGAATAAATAGGATCGGTTTTTTCTTCTCCCGAAGCTTTTTTAAGGCCGGGGCCTCTTTCGCCTCCCTCAAGTTCTTCGAGAGGAAGGGATTTCGGGGATTGGCGTGTTCAAAGAGGTATAAGATCAGATAGTAAGAAAGCCGCCTCGCCCTCTTATGGGCCGCCATTTCATAGCCCGTTACGAGATCATCAAGTATTTCTCCGGGGGAGAAATCCGATGTCTCTGGAATTTTTGTTATGTAGTCCTTTGCCCTTGGATATGCCTTTGTTATTTCATAAACCCTCTGTTCTAAAAAAACCTTTGAAAATGGTGGGACGTACCACTGCAGGACAGGAAAATCGGGCCTTTCCTCAAAGAACCTGTATATATCCTCGGGGGAAATATGTCTTGTGAGATATCTTATGAGGGTATAAAGACCCATCCACCTATCTAACCACCATCACAGGACACGGCGCGAGGTGTATGACCCTTGTGGCAACGCTCCCGATTAGGGGACGTGTGGCCCCCATCTTGCCGTGTGTGCCCATTACTATCAAATTAATCTTAGCCTTTTTTGCGTAGGTTACTATCTCATCGGCGGGGAAACCGGCCTTCAATATCTCGACCATCTTGACATCTGCATTCTTTGCCAAATCCTTTGCGTCCCTGAAATATTTTCTGCCCTCGCCCTTTAGCTTTTCCATCACCTCTTTGGCCTCTTTATTTCCGAGGCTCTTAAAATTATCCACTACAATCTCAGAGATCACGAAGATGGTGTGCATCTCCGCCCTAAATACCTTGCACAACTCCACCGCCTGCTTAACAGCCATATTGGAAGAGCTGGAACCATCAACCGCCACTAAAATTTTCTTATAGAGAGACATTCCCCCCTCCGCTACTAGTGAAATAAAATAAAACTCCACTTCAATTCGGACATCCGCCCGCTATGTATTAATAATAGCTCACATCGAGAAAAGGTCAAGTCAAATATGAGGGTGGTTTTTTTCTTAAGAGGATTAATTTGAAAAAGTGAATTTGATTCATATATACAACTTTCATGTCGTCGGGTTACGTAAGATGATATAGGGAGAGTATTTTTCAACGACAGTATTAAAGTATCCTCCATAAGAACCAAAAAATCCTGTCCCAGAAAAAACACCAGACTCATGTCCATTAAATATTACCTTTGAAAGTTTCTTGATTTTGAAATACATTTCGATGTATTCTTTAATCAATCGGTTTCACAAAAGAATCTGATAAATGAAAAAAGAATTAAAAATTTCCCTTCCTCATCTCATCGCATTCCTCTTTTTGGTCTTTTTGACCTTCGCGGGCGATAGCGTCTTGTCTATGGAGGTTGAACTCAGGGTGAGGATACTCGAGGGGAGAGTCACTGGGACGGCGGTTATTTCGGCATCGGGGGAGGCCACAATCGAATACGGAGGGAAAAGGTCGGAAGTTCCGGCTAATTTTATCGTTTCTTCTCTTGAGGGTGGAAAGATCGAGGTGAGATTTGATAAGGGGGTGGGAGAGGAGTTGATCTCTACCTTCGCTCCGCTTACCGTCTCGACCAAAGAAGAAAACGCTCTATTGTCCGTCAGGGTCGAAGGGAAGCTTAGGCCCTACCGGGGGGATTTCCTTATCTGCAATGAAGGCAAAGATATAGTCATCATCAACGTTATCGACCTCTCCGATTACCTCCTCTCGGTCGTGCCTTCCGAAATGGAGGGGACGGAACTGGAGGCACTAAAGGCACAGGCGATAGTATCTCGCACCTTTGCGCTAAAGAACCTCGGCCGCCATAAGACCTATGATTTTTGTGACCTGACCCACTGCCAGCATTATCGAGGTGCGGTATCCGAGACCGCCTTTGGATCGAGGGCCGTTTCGGAGACCGCAGGTGGAATATTGACCTACGGGGGAGAGCCAGCCACGGTCTTTTACCACGCCTGTTCGGGGGGGATGATCACCTCCCCTGAATATGTGTGGGGTGGAGCGCCCATCCCTTATCTTTTGCCGAAAACTGACAGGATCGCCGGAAAAAACCTCTGGATCAAGAGCCCGCACGCATCCTGGGAATTTCGGTTGGAGAGAGAAAAACTATTTGATATCCTAACCGAGTCCCTCGGCACAAAGGTTACGGGGCTATATATAACGGGGAGGGACCCGTCGGGGAGGGTAAGGTCTTTTAGGGTCTTGGGCACAAAAGAAAGAGAGATAACGGGGGAAGATTTCAGGATCATCATAGGGAGGGAGCTTGGGTGGAACGGAATAAAGAGCACGCTGTTTGAGATGGAGGAGGATGGAGGCGACTTTATATTTTCCGGCCGCGGCCTCGGCCACGGCGTCGGTATGAGCCAGGCCGGTGCGATTGAGCTTTCAAAAATGGGATATGATTACAAAGAAATCCTAGAATTCTATTTTCCGAAGACCGAGATTGAAAGTATACAATAATTTCTCATTCTGACAATCCCTCCATTTCTATTTTTCTCGTTCGATAGACTACGACAAACTTATCTTCCCAAAGTTTACTCCCCAACCGCCTCGTAGACTTCGTCTCCCTTGATATGTTGTGTCAGGTAGGCCTTTATCATAGATTTGGGTGCCAGAAAGATCGAACCGGAGGGGATCGGCTCGTTGTAAGCGGACAGGTGCGTTGTGACGAACTCGTCGAAGCGATCGGGGTCAACGGGATAAAATGGGCGGAGTATCGCCTCAAATCCGTAGTCGAACTCCTCGGCGGTCAGCTTCGAGAAGGGAGTAAAGAGCCCCCTCCTCTCGAACTGCTCCGCAAAGAGAGGGTCTTCACCGCCTTTGACGCAGAACAGTATGTGACTAATATAGTGCCTGGGGTAGTTGGTCTGGTTGTAGAGGCCGACGACGATGTCGCCCTCCCTGGGGATATCTTTAAAGCTCTCTACAGCGGGGAGCCTGATCCTTATCGGCAGGGCATCCTTGTTCTCCTTCCAGAAGTCGAAACCGTCAACACCAGACTCTGGCTCGAATTTCATCGCCACGATCCATCTCTTCTCATACATTCGCTCAAACGCTATCCAGGAAAACTCGGCGTAATTTAGCCCGAGGTAATCGAAGACGGAGTAGAAATCCCTCTTTCTGGAGTGCTTCATTGAGACCTCCACGCTCCCGGAACGGGTCAGTTTCAAATCCCCCCTTAAGACCTCGGTAAAGACCACCCCGTAGTAGAGCATCTCCACGGGATTTCGATAGCCGAACTCACGGGAGAGATAAAAGATCCACTTGTAGTAATTGAGCTGGAGCCCTCCGAGGCAGTTGGGTTTTTCGTCCTCGGTCTCCAATACCTCGAATTGGGCGGGAGTGAATTTATCCCAAAACGGTGTACGGTAAAAGGGAAAGTCCACACCCATGGGATCAAATGGGAGGCTTGCGTGGTTTATGATCGTATTGTCTAAATATGGATTTATATTCTCATCGATTACATCGGCATGCGGGGAAAGCGCTTCATCTAACCGCACCTTGTCCCCAGGTTGCGTACCCAGAGTTGCACAGCCGAAGATTAAAAAGAGCGATATGAAAAGGAAGAGGACCCGAAACCGATACATCCTCCATGCAGGATGTGACCCCCACATACCTTTTGTCTCTTTTTTGCTAATAGGTTGTTTTTTCGGCATAGAGCTTTTCCTCACATCTTGTGATCATCTCCCCCGCCATGGATTTATAATCACTGTTTATCAGGTCGAGTGACCTCTCATCCATAAATGACTGGGCGATCTCTCGGGCGTTTTCATATTCGCCCAAATTGAAGTACGCATTATAAAGAAGCTCCATAAAATCGAAGTGGAGTTTTTCAGATAGTTTTTTGCT
>CAZDOD010000127.1:0-8169 GCA_964506935.1 uncultured Thermodesulfobacteriota bacterium
CACCGCCATTTTGAACGTAGCGAAAGAGGCCAACATTGAGCCGAATCTAAACAGCTTTGACTACTACAAGGTCAACATCGACGACGGACAGGCGATGGATTTTTCCCATCTCACAGACGCCGTCGACTTCATCCACTCCCGAATACGCAACGGGAGGGTCCTCGTCCACTGCCTCATGGGGATAAGCAGGTCGTCGACTATCGTCCTCTGCTATCTACATGAATGCGGCTTCAGTCTCCGTGAGGCGTTAAACCTCATAAAGAGAAAAAGGCCCGACGCACAGCCGCACATAGCCCTCTACAACTCGGTGCAGGAATATTACAGGGAGAGGGAAAGGAATGGGACAAAGAGCATTGTGACTGAAGAGTAGAAGTGGATATTTTCGATATGAAACCTTCCGAAGTAAAATCAAGAGGAGAAATAAAGATCAGGGAGATTATTATCTCCGACTACGATGATATGATATCGCTGTGGCGGTCGCTCCCCGGGATGGGCCTTTCGGGCGCCGATGAAAAGGGGGAGATCGAAAAGTTTCTCATGCGAAATCCAACGACATGTATTTTGGCCGAGTTCGAAGGTAAAATTGTCGGGACGGTGCTCGGCGGCTTCGACTGGAGGAGGGGGTATATCTATCACCTTGCGGTTGAGAAGGCGCTTTGGAAGAGGGGCATAGGGAGGGTGCTCATGGATGAGCTTGAGAGAAGATTTGCGAAGCTCGGCGCCCAGAAGATACATTTGATGATCTATGTCGATAATGATGCGGTGGAGTTTTACGAGGGGCTGGGATATATAAAGAGGGATGATATAGAGATCATGAGCAAGGATCTGGTTTGATTTTTTTATCAGTAATGCGAAGAAGTCAAAGATATCACGAGTTACGTGTGGAAAGATTAATGGTTTTTAAGTGAAAAAGAATTTAATTGAGTGATACAGAAAATCTTATCTTCTACACCCTAAAAAAATCCCCTGACGATAAGTAAAATCCCCAGTATAAATAGCGGGATGCCGATAATGGCACCGATCACTGTTGAAGATAGGATTACTCCAATGATCATGAACACGAGCCCGAGGATTACGGCGATGAGCCTCCCGGTAAATTCGATAATCGAAGCCAAAAGTTTCCAGATCGCCACAAAGGGCCAGAGTATTAAAGGCGTCTTTTTGTCCTTCTTGGTCATAGTTTTTCACCATTATAAGAGTGAAAAGTGAGTGAAAAGTCTTCGAGGATAATAAGTTGTTTGAGATTTAATAGGAAAAGGGGGTCTTGAAAATAGACCCCCTTTTATTTAACAAGATTATCAGTCGATTAACACGAAGTGTCTGATGTCGGTTATCTTCCCTTCCGGTTTTTCCTCGAAGATCGGCTTTACCCTCGCACCTATCTTTACCTTCGATTCATCGTCTATCTGGACAAAATGCTGAAACGACGTGTCTGCGCCGTCGAACTTGATAAAGGCATATCCATACGGGACGGGTCTCTTTTTACCTGTCTCGGGGTCCAGAAACTCAAAGCGCAAGATGGTATATGAGGTCAATACCCCCTCAGGCCCGACCTCGACAAACTCTTCCATCTCCTTAAAACATCGGCCGCACACCCTCCTCGGCGGGACATATATTTTTTTGCATTTGGGGCACTTAATGCCGAAGATTTTTCTGTTGTCCCTGATCTCGGTAAAGAACCTGCTCCCGTGTGGGCCGATTGCGTAGTTAAAGGGCTGTTCGGCCTCGCCCGAACTTATCGTCAAGAGGTCAACACTCTTTGTTCCCATAACGACCTCCTCTCTATTTGGGTTTAGTGCTTCTTAAAATAGTAACGTCGCTCCAGAAACAACCGCCGAAACCGGTTGCCATGGCGGTCTTCACGTCCGGAACCTGTTTCGCCCCGCCTTTTCCCATTATCTGGATGGCCGCCTCACAGATCCTGAGGAGTGCTGTCGCACCGATGCAGTTTGTGGCGATTACGCCGCCCGACGGATTTATCGGGAGCTCGCCTCCCATGTCGGTAACGCCATCCCACAAAAGCTTCGGTGCCTCGCCCGGGCCGCAGAGACCGATCGCCTCTATCCATGAAAGGCCGGCGCAGGAGTAGGGGAGGTATAGCTCCATCACGTCTATCTCCTTCAGCGGATTTTTGATCCCGGTCTTCTGGAACACCTCCTTTGCGGCAAGCTGCATCGAAGGGAGCCTGTCCTGCCAGTCGTAATCACAAAGGATATTATACGGGTGCTTTACCGACGCCCCGTGAAACCACGCGGGTTTAGGGCATATCTTTTCGGCATAATCTTCGGATGCGTAGACGACGGCACAGGCGCCGTCAGTCCTAGGACACACATCCAGGAGCTTTATCGGATCCGAGAGCATCGGGGAATTCATGACGTCCTCAATGGTGATCTCTTTTCTGAGCTGGGCGTATGGGTTGTTGCATGCGTGTTTCCTGTCGCGAACGGCGACACGTGCTGCGTCCTTTTCAGTAGCGCCGTATTTTGTCATATATGCCATCGCCTCCACAGCGAGGCCCCCGATGGCCCCGGCGAAGACGAGCCTGTCCCATATCGGGTCAAAGGCGGTTGTGATGGCCGCCGTGGTGTCGGACTCCGAGTTCTTCTCCCATCCCACGGCAAGGACCTTATCGAATATCCCGGAGGCGGTGAGATAATATCCAGCCTGTCCCACCGTGGAGCCGGTGGTCCCGCCCGTTGTGAGCTTGAAGATAGGCTTCATAAAGGCTCCGGTTCCATCGATACTCCATGTGTCGACATAGTTGATTCCCTCGAAGTGGTCCATGTTCCCTATAACAATAGCGTCTATATCGTCTATAGTGAGCTCACCGTCCTCCAGACACCTCGTCACCGCCTCGTTGATAAGCTCGTTGCCGTTGACATCCAGTCGGCTTGAGCGGTGGTATGTCTGGCCGGTGGCAACTATAGCTGCTCTCTTTTTTCCCATGGCTACCTCCCTACAATCCAGATACAGTGTGATTGGCCGCAGGCACCGTTTATGCCGTGGGCCAGGGCGGTTTTGACTCCCTTGACCTGATGATCTCCTGCGTCTCCCCTGACCTGAAGAACCGCCTCGGCGAGACGGATCATTCCCCCGACGATTACTGGGTGGCCGCTCAAGAGACCGCCTGAGGGATTAACCGGAAGTTCTCCGTCAATTTGGGTTACCCCCTTCTCGATTAGCTTTCCACCGCCACCGGGCGGGCAAAAGCCCATCGCCTCATAGCACATAAGCTCCATGTATGAGAATGAATCATATACCTCGGCGACGTCAAGCTCCTTTAACGGATCGGTGATGCCCGCCATTTCATATGCTTTTGAAGCCGCGAGGTCGAGGGCGTATAGATCGGCCAGGTCCCTGTCGCCAAGGAAATAGGCGTCGGAGGCGTAAGAGACCCCCTTTACCCAGACCGGCTTTTTCGCCTTTTTCGCCAGATCGCCGCCGGCAATGATAACCGCGGCTGCGGCGTCGGAGATGGGGGAACAGTCGTAGAGCTTCAGGGGCTCCGATATCATCTTTGAATCCATGACGTCATCGACCGAAATTTCCATGGGGAGCTGGGCGTAGGGGTTCTTCATGGCGTTCTTGTGGTTTTTGACCGATACGAGGGCGCACTGCTCCTCGGTGATGCCGTACTTCGACATATAACGGCGCATCTGTAGGGCAGAGCTATTTAGAGAATCGAGGCCGATAGGTCTCATATAGATCGGGTCGAAGATTCCATTGGTGATGTGGAGATTGTCCGATTCCGAACCCTTTACGTGGGAGACTACGAGTGTCGACCTATATGTACCCGATAAAATTCTCGTCATCCCGTAAAAGGCCGAAAAGGTTCCGTCCCCTTCGACCGCAGACATATTTTTCTCAAGACCGCCCCCGCATGCGTCATTGACCGCCATGGTGGAGATCGTCCTTCCGTCCCAAAAATCGTTCGATGTGGTCACGACGTTGTCGATATCATCCATCGTCATACCGGCATCGGCGAGGGCCTTCTGGGTCGCCTCGAAGACCATGTCGGCAAATGTATCTCCGAGCTTATTCCTCTCTATCTTCGTCTGACCAACGCCGACTATTGCAATGTTTTCTATCCCATTCATCATTGGCCCTCCTTAGATTGGTTTGAAGTGTTTTATATCTGTTATGTAGCCTTTTCGATCGTTCTCAAAGACGGCCTTTACCCTCATCCCTACCTTTATCTTGTCGGGGGGTACATCGCCTATCAGGTGGACGAGGCCGGTGTCTGCACCATCAAGGAGGACGATACCTATGACCTGGGGCGATTTTTGGGGTATAAGGTCCGTCTTGTAACGGACTACGGTGTAGGTTTCCAAGACCCCTTCATCTTTTACTTCGGTCCACTCGGAGATCGGGACAACACAGTATGTACACGATTTTTTGGGAGGTACGAACACGACGCCGCACGAGGGGCACTTTGTCCCCCATATCTTTTTATTATCTTTTAATTCCGTAAGGAAACGGCTCCCTACCTCCCCAACAGACCAGGTATACGGCACCTTTATCCTGCTCTTGTACGTCAAGAGCTCCTGGTCTTTCAAGTGTTGGGACATAATAAACCTCCATCAATATATATAGATTCGTTTTTTTGTGGTTTGAACCTAAAAATCTGTAACTCTGAGGGATAAAAAGTATTTTCAGATTGACAGATTTCGAATATTATTTCATTTTTAGAACCTTGTTTTTGGGGAATCAATGTTTACTTACCACCTGAAAAACCATCTACCGAATATGTGAATGGGCAGAGATTTTTAATTTATCTTATTGATTGATCTCATTGATGGATTATTTAATTTTTCTAGAACTTGAAAAATTATCAAAATCACATTAATATGTCAAGGTAATTGATTTATAAATCAATCTCTTTTAAAATCTTCGATGGAAGTAACAATTTTATGAAGATTTTTTGAAATTCATCAACACAATATATTGTTATGTCTTTGTTTTAATATACAAAATATATGTAGTTAATAAAATATATACATAATTTATTAACTTTTTAACAAAATAGCTTGACATTTCTAGGGAATTATATAAAAATTAAGAAAAAGAATTTAATCCATTACTATGGGATAATTATATCTCTGAGAGTCTCCAATGGAAAGAACTGATATTGTAAAACTTTTGACCTGTGAGCTCCGATCCGGAACGAAGAGAGAGAGGGAGATCGCCTCGGCTTTTTTGAGGGAGGTACTCCTTCGCAGGGACGAGCCGGTCCGTCACAAGGCCATAGTAATATCGAGCCTCATTATCAATTGGGTTGGTGAGACCTACACGTCTCAGCTGATCCTGATAAAGAGGGGATATTATTTTAAAATACTAAAAAATTTCCTTATTTTGATAAAGAATAGGGTCACGTTAAATATCCGCAGTTTTTCGAGAGATCTTCTTTGGGACGATATATTTTCCGAATCCGTCCTCAAGAACGTTATGGCCGTGGGTGCAACTCTGGTTTTGATCGCAAATATTGGTGATTGGAAGGCGCCGGAAGATATAAATACCTTTACCCCGGCTCACTATTTTGTCGAGATGGAAGAGACAAACTGGGAAGAGGAGATGCTTGCCACTCTGTCTTTCGCCGAGAAGTTCGACGAGGTACTGACCGAGAGCAGAAACGAGAACATGATATATGAACTCCTCGAATCGGGGCGCCACTATGAGAGGTTGATCCGTGTCACCGGTTATTATTCCCCTCTGCCCGATCAGGAGAGGTATGCCACCGGTAGCTACAGCGGTGATATCAAGCTCAATGGCAGGGGAATAAGGGCGGCCGATGAAACTCCTGTTTATCTCGGGATGGCCGCCGGTCCGCCTCATATGGATTATGGGACAAAGCTTATTATCAGAGACCTCGAAAATCACGATATGCCCAATATCTACACCATCCATGACAGGGGGTCTGCAATTGTGGGCAACAGGATCGATATCTGGATGGGTGAGGGTGAAGAGGCGATGGATAAGGCCTATGAGATCAGCGGGTACTATAAGGTTATTATTGTGGAAGAAGAGTGATTCTAAAAAAATTATCCACGAAGCCGCCGGTTAATTAACCAGGCGGCTTTTTTATTTTGTTTTTTATAAGTTGGTAAAAAATGATTGATTTTATTTGTGATTTTTGTAATATAGATGAAGTTTTTAGAGGAATTTAGTTGAAAGAAAAGAAACAGGATATCGTTTCAGGGAATCTAAAGAAAATTAGGAGTTCAATCGACGCCGTTGATGATGAGCTTGTATCTCTGATCAAAAAGAGGATAGACCTCGCCGATAAGCTAGGAGATATAAAGAAGGCAAAGGGGCTGGATGTATTCGATCCCTCAAGGGAAGAGGAGGTGCTCAAGAGGCTCCAAGAGAGGTGGGGAAATGATCTCCCAACCGATTTCATCCTCAATATCTATAGGGAGATAATCGGCGTCTCAAGGGCTGTCCAGCGACCGCCACGGGTTGCATACCTCGGACCCGTAGCGAGTTTTACATACGCGGCCTCATTGAGGAAGTTTGGGAGGTATGGAGAATTTTTGGCCTCAAAGGGCGTCGAGGACGTCTTTGATGCGGTATCGAGAAACGAGGCGGACTTCGGCGTCGTTCCGATCGAAAACTCCACCGAAGGGATAGTGAGCAACACCCTCGATAAGTTCATCGAGTCTGAACTAAAAATAACCGGCGAGATCTTTCTCAGGATAAGCCTTGACCTGATATCAAAGACAGGGAGTATTGATGATATAGAGAGGATCATCTCACATCCTCAGGGCCTCGCGCAGACGAGGAGATGGATATCCCACAACCTCCCGAAGGTCGAGCTCATAGAGGCGAAGAGCACCTCGGAGGCGGCCCTATTTGTGACGAAAGATCCAGGTGCAGCCGCCGTGGCGAGTGAGGAGGCCGGGAAGATGTATGAGCTTACGGCTGTAAAAAGGGATATAGGTGACAAGATAGACAACTACACGAGGTTTCTCGTCATTGCGGAAAAATCATCCCCGATACCCACAGGCAGAGATAAGACCTCAATACTATTTTCAGTAAAGGACAGACCCGGCGTACTGCACAAGGTCCTCGGACCCTTCTCAAAAAACAATATAAACCTGACTAAAATAGAGTCTCGGCCCTCACGGAGAGAGCTCTGGGACTATGTTTTTTTCCTCGATATGGAGGGACACATCGAGGACAAAAAGTTAAAGCGTGCTATAGAGAGGATACAGAAATACACCACAACCATAAAGATTTTAGGTTCATACCCGAAAGGTGAGGTAAGGAGCAAGACATGATAGAGAAATTAATCCCCGATTATATAAAAAAGTTAATGCCGTATCCTCCCGGAAAGCCGATTGAGGAGCTCGAGCGTGAATATGGAATAACTGATTCGATAAAGCTCGCCTCCAATGAAAATCCCCTTGGACCTTCTCCCAAGGCGATGGAGGCGATAAGAAAAAAGATAAGCTCGATTCACAGGTATCCCGACGGCAGCTGTTTCTATCTCAAAGAGAGGCTCGGAGAATATCACGGCCTTTCTCCGGATCATTTTATAATCGGAAACGGCTCAAACGAGTTGGTAGAATTTCTGATCAGGGCGCTCATCAGGGTGGGAGATGAGGTCGTCATGGGCGACCCAAGTTTCATAATCTATCGGCTGATAAACCAGGCAGCCGGTGGAAAGAATGTCATAGTCCCGCTCAAAGACTGGAGATTTGACCTTGACGGGATGAAGGCGAAGATAAACGAAAAGACAAAGTTGATCTTCATCGACAATCCAAACAACCCGGTTGGCATAAATGTAAAGGATGCGGATTTCGCCCGTTTCATGGATGGTATTGGGGAAAATGTTGTAGTGGTTCTCGACGAGGCATATAAGGAGTTTATGACAGATGAGGGGAGCGCCGATTTCTCAAAATATATGAACGGCAAGACCCCGATCATCTCTCTGAGGACATTCTCAAAGACCTATGGTCTTTCCGGGCTCAGGGTGGGATACGGCGTGGCAAGGCCCGAGATAATATCGGTTTTGGAAAAGGTCAGGCAGCCCTTCAATGTAAATTCGTTGGCGCAGGCTGCGGCGGAAGCCGCCCTAGGAGACGAAGAGTTCTTAAAGAGGACTCTTGAGGTAACAAAGGAGGGATTCGATTATCTATACGGAGAATTTTCGAAGATGGGGCTGGAGAC
>CAZDOD010000128.1:0-8132 GCA_964506935.1 uncultured Thermodesulfobacteriota bacterium
CCTATAAGAAGCTGGTTTTTGGCGTTGGGAGCGCAGAAGGGGTTTTTGGTGCCGGAGATAAAGTCTTATCCGAAATCAAGGGAGTCAAAAAAAATATAGCCGGCGCCGTCTCCTCTTTTAAAGACTGGGAATCCATAGATGAGGAGGTAAAGAAGGCCGAGGAGGCGGGGGCAAAGATCATAAGCATCGAGGACAGTGGTTACCCCGAGAGGCTAAAAGAGGTATACGATGCACCGCCCCTGCTCTATGTGAAGGGGGAACTGGAATATAAAGACCGTTTTGCCGTGGCGGTTGTGGGTTCACGAAATCCGAGCACGTACGGAACCGTATCCACCGAATCTATAGCAATGGGCCTCTCCCAGAGAGGGATTACCGTTGTGAGCGGCATGGCAAGGGGTATTGACTCATTAGCCCACAGGGGGGCACTCAAGGGAGGGGGGCGGACTATCGCCGTGCTCGGATCGGGAGTGGATGTGATATATCCGCCCGAGAATAAAAGGCTATATGAAGATATTATCGAAAAAGGTGCCGTCATAAGTGAGTTCGCCATCGGTACTCCGCCGGAGGCCACCAACTTCCCCAGGAGAAACAGGATAATCAGCGGGCTTGTTTTGGGTGTAGTGATCGTAGAGGCCTCCGAGTCGAGCGGAGCCCTGATAACCGCAAATCTGGCAATGGAGCAGAACCGCGAGGTCTTCGCCGTCCCGGGGAGTATCACTTCGATGCGGTCGCGGGGGACACACAGGTTAATACGTGAGGGGGCGAAGCTTGTGGAGAATGCCGATGATGTGATAGAAGAACTCAAATATATCTTTGGCGACGGGAATTTGTTGGAACCCAAAACCCTTGATAAACATCAAAATATTTACAAAGAACTTTCGGGGGAGGAAAAGGAGGTCCTTGAGTGTATAAGCAGGGAGCCAATTCACGTCGATATCATAATCGAAGAGAGCGGTTTTGCCAGCGAAAAGGTTCTGGGAATTCTTCTGGAGCTTGAGCTTAAGGGGCTCGTCAGACAGATACCCGGAAAGAGCTTTGTTTTGGGGAGTTTGTGAGGATTTTTTGAGATATGTCAAAATCTCTTGTTATAGTTGAGTCGCCTGCAAAGGCGAAGACCATTGAGAAATTTTTGGGCAAGGACTTCAAGGTCATAGCCTCATACGGGCACGTGCGCTCACTGCCCAGCAAGAAGGGTTCGGTTGATATAGATAATGATTTCGCCCCTAAGTATGAGGTGATCGAGGAGAAGAAGAAATATATCAACGCCATCAAAAAAGAGATGAAGGGGGTCGACAAAATATATCTGGCCACAGACCTCGACAGGGAGGGGGAGGCTATTGCTTGGCACCTAACGAATGTCCTGGGGATAGATAACGGCGATAATGACGTCGAGGTTCACAGGATAATATTTTCGGAGATAACGAAGGGTGCCATTCAGGACTCGATAAAAAATCCGAGGAAGATATCAAAAGACCTCGTTGATGCCCAACGCGCCAGAGAAATACTGGATTACCTCGTCGGCTTCAATCTCAGCCCGTTTCTGTGGAAGAAGGTAAGATACGGTCTGTCGGCGGGGAGGGTACAGTCGGTCGCCCTAAGGATGATATGCGAGAGGGAAAAGGAGATAGGGGAGTTCACCCCCCAGGAATTCTGGACGATAGAGGGGATCTTCACGAGGGAGGGGGAGTATGACCCGTTTTCGGCAAGCCTCACGACCCTGAAAGGCTCAAGGTTAAAGAAGTTTGACATCAAGGACGAAAAGGGCGCACTCAAGATAGTCGATGATATCGAGAAAGCCCGATTTTCGGTGGGTGAAATAAAAAGAAAGGACATAAAGAGGAATCCGCCCCCCCCATTCATTACGAGTACCCTGCAGCAGGATGCTTCAAATAAATTGGGCTTTACCGCCAAGAGGACGATGGACATCGCCCAGAAGCTGTACACAGGAAAAGAGGTAGGGGATACCTCGGTCGGTCTAATAACGTACATGAGGACCGACAGCGTTCAGATGGCGGCCGTTGCCTTAGGTGAGGCGAAAAATGTCATAGTTGACCTTTACGGCAAGGAGTACGCCCTCGACTCGCCGAGGTTTTTCAAAAAGAAGGCGAGGGGCGCGCAAGAGGCGCACGAGGCGATACGCCCGACATCTTTTTTGCGTACGCCGAATTCGGTAAAGAAGTATCTGACCAAGGACGAGCACAGGTTGTACGACCTTATCTGGAAGCGGGCCATGGCCTCTCAGATGGCCCAGATGATTCTGGACTCGATATCGGTCGACATCACATCCGATAGTGGGTACGTATTCAGGGCGAGCGGGTCGGCGGTGAAATTTCCGGGCTTCTCGAAGGTATATGCTGTGGCGACCGATGATGATGCGGAGATTAGCGGCGAGACCTTGAGGAAACTCAAAGAAGCTGAGGACCTCGACACGATCGGTTTCGTCCCCGATCAACATTTCACCTCACCGCCTCCGAGATTCAACGAGGCGTCCTTGATAAAGGCCCTCGAGGACCTAGGAATAGGGAGGCCCTCGACATATGCAGGGATTATAAACACGCTCAAGGTAAGGAAGTATGTGACGATAAATGACAAGAGATTTTTCCCCGAAGATGTTGGGATGATAGTCAGCGACCTTCTGGTCAATCACTTTACGAAATATGTCGATTATGAGTTTACCGCCAACATGGAGGAGGATTTAGATAAAATCGCCGAGGGTAACACAAAGTGGCGGCCGATGCTCAAAGACTTCTGGGAACCTTTTTATGCCCTCCTTACGATCAAGGATAAAGAGGTAAAGAAAGAGGACGTATATGTCCAGTCGACCGATAAAGTGTGTCCCCAGTGTGGGAAACCTGTGATAATCAGGCTCGGTAAATTCGGCAGGTTCTATGCCTGCAGCGGTTATCCCGATTGCCGCTACGTGGCACCGCTCGAGGGGAGGGAGGATGATATACCTCAGGTTGACGAGGTCTGCGAAAAATGTGGGAAGCCTATGCAGGCGAAAAGGGGGAAATACGGCTATTTTCTGGGATGTACGGGCTATCCCGAATGTAAAAACATCAGGCCCCTTAAAAAACCGCTAGACACCGGGGTTACGTGCCCCGAGTGCGGCGCCGGGACCCTGATAGAGCGGACGGGCAAAAAGAAGAGGGTCAAGGGGAAGGTCTTTTACGGGTGTTCGAAATATCCCAAGTGCACATATATAATAAATGACAGGCCCTATCCGAAACCGTGTCCGAAGTGCGCCTCTCCCTTCATGGTGATAAAGGGGATAAAAGGCGAAAAAAAGGAGCTAAAATGTCCCGCCGAGGGATGTGAGTATTCGGAAAAAATCGATAAAAAAATTCTTGACAAGATAGAGGGGGAAAGTGGCTGAGATAGTTGTTGTCGGCGGCGGTCTTGCGGGCTGCGAGGCCGCGTGGAGGGCCGGAAATATGGGCGTAGATGTGAAGCTTTTCGAGATGAAGCCGAAGAGGTTTTCTCCGGCCCACAAGATCGAGGGAATGGCGGAACTCGTATGCAGTAATTCCCTGAGGGCCGAATCGTTGGAGAACGCCTCAGGGGTCTTGAAAAAGGAGATGGAGTTTCTGGGCTCTATCATTGTTGAGGCGGCGAGTAAAACGAAGGTCCCCGCGGGTGCCGCCCTCGCCGTTGACAGGGAGCTTTTCTCAAAATATATAACCGATAAGATCACAAATCATCGGTCGATCGAAGTAATCAGGGATGAGGTCAAAAGCCTCGATTTTTCGGTGCCGACGGTCGTTGCAACGGGCCCGCTTACATCCGAGGCGCTCTCGGAAGAGATAATCAAGGTCACGGGGACAGACGGGCTCTTTTTCTACGACGCCATATCCCCGATAATCTTCACCGACAGCATCAACATGGATGTTGCGTTTAGGGGATCGAGATACAACAAGGGCGGGGACGACTATATTAATCTCCCCATGACGGAGGATGAGTATTACAGTTTCATAAGGGAGGTCAAGAGGGCCGACGAGGTCGAGCCGCACTCCTTTGAAGATACGAAGATATTTGAGGGTTGCCTTCCCATCGAGATTATGGTAAGGAGAGGGGACGATACACTTGCATTCGGGCCCATGAAGCCTGTCGGGCTTGTTGAACCTGCAACCGGGGAGAGGCCGTTTGCGGTCGTCCAGCTCAGGCAGGAGAACGCCGAGGGCACGCTCCACAACATTGTGGGATTTCAAACCAGGCTCAAGATAGGCGAGCAGGAGAGGGTTTTTGGGATGATACCGGGTCTCGAGAATGCCAAATTTGCGAGGTTCGGGAGTGTCCACAGGAACACCTTCATCCATTCCCCGCGCCTCATCCAGCCGACTCTGGAGCTAAAGAGAAAGCCCGGCCTTTTTATCACAGGCCAGCTCGTAGGGGTTGAGGGATACGTAGAGTCGGCCGCCATGGGTATTCTGGCGGGGCTAAATGCAGGGCTTCTGGCATTGGGTGACGGCCCTCTCGTTCCGCCCAGGAGCACCGCCATTGGTTCACTGATAGCATCGATTACCGACACGAAGAAGATGGATTTTCAACCCATGAACATAAATTTCGGCATCTTCGCAACACCACCCTCTGGCGTAAGAAAGAGAGACAGGAAGAGATTTTTATCAAATAAGGCACTCGAAGATATACAGGCGTGGAACGAAAAGCTTGATAAGATCATTGGGGAGCAAAGTAATATTCAATAGTCGGGACTAATAGCTATTTTTTTCAGGAGGTAGTATGAGTGGATCTTCCGTCGTTATGGTAACAACCAGCAATGAGGCCGAAGCGGAGAAGATCGCCAGACAACTGGTCGAGAATAAGCTGGCCGCCTGTGTCAGCATCATACCGAAGATGCGATCGATATACATCTGGGAAGACGAAATTCGAGACGACGAGGAATTTCTTATGATCATCAAGACCAGAGGCGATCTGTTCGACAAGGTGCGTGACAACATAAAAAGCCTTCACAGTTATTCAGTCCCAGAGATTATCTCTTTCCCGATCACCCACGCCCTTGATGAATACGTAAGCTGGATCAATGATGTTACCAAATGACTATAGGGGCGGTATGGTATAAAAAGGGTATAAAAAAGGTCGGAATCGTTACGCCTCGTCCTTAAATGAAAGGGCCTTGGACAGCACCTTGCCGATAATTTTCCTCAGGTCCTCGTCACCTATTTCTTTGGTGTAATTATCGACAAGCTTTCGATCTACCCTGATCCTGTCTCGGGATTCTTCAGGAGTTTTGACATCTTTTTTTGCCGGAATCTCCCCCTGGGCGAATTTGATGTCTTTTATGAGTTCTCCGCCTAATCTAATATTGAGCCTTTTTATTATATCGGGCTTTTTCAGAGTTAGCTCCTGAACCCAGACGGAGCTTTTTGCTATTACGAAGAGGACACCGCGGCTAATACTCTTCGGCCTTGTATTTTTGGCTATCGGCCCTCCAACCTCACTCTCCCATAGATCAAATACCCGATGCTCTCTTACCTTTGTATCCCACCCCTTATTTTTGAGCACCTTCTTAAGTATTCTCGAAAGGCTGTTTTTATGAAGTGAGTCTACCTCGGTCATGCCCCATTATAATTCTTTGGACTTTTTATTGTCAATTTTTTATTCTTCATTTCCTGTTGATTTATTTTGGGCGTTATTCTATTATATAAAGTGAAGGATTGATGAGATTTGCTTTTTCTTGATTTAGATGTGGAAACATATATAATTGCAGTGTAGTTTTTTCGGTGATTTTTCATTACTTTTTTATTTTGTCGGATCAAAAATTAGGAGGTAATATTATAAAAGTAGGGGTTATATCCGATACTCACCTTACGTCTGTTGAGGACGGTTTTGAGAGGTTTGTTGAAAAATATTTTTCAGATGTCGATGTGATAGTGCACGCAGGGGATTTCGTGGATTTCAGTGTGGCGGAATTTTTTTCAAACTGGGCGTTGTCAAGAGAGACGAAGGTGATAGATTTTTTCGGGGTGTCAGGGAATATGGATATGGGACCTTTTGCGGATACCCTCCCGAGAAAGCGTGTTTTAGATCTCGGCGGAAAGAGGATCGGTGTGATACACGGCTGGGGGGCGCCAAACGGCCTGAAGGAGAGGGTGATGGATGAGTTCAATGGTGTTGACTGTATAATCTTTGGCCATACCCACTCGCCGTTAAACATGATGGTGGGTGATCTCCTCCTCTTCAATCCGGGGACACCTACGGATAAAAGATTCTCAAAGGATAACACTATTGGATATCTCACGATCGAAGATGAAATAAGTGGGGAGATAGTAAGGATTTGAAGGAAGAAAAGGTAAGGACAAATCTCTGGGCGCCGTGGAGGATAGACTATATACTCGGCGAAAAAGAGGATGGATGTATATTCTGCAACCGCCTGAGACTTGAAGATGACCGCCAAAATCTCATCCTCGTAAGGAGGGAAAAATCCTTCGTGATCATGAACAGATATCCATACAACAACGGTCACCTTATGGTGGCGCCCAACAGGCACGAAGGTGATATAGAAAAGCTCAAGGAGGATGAGATATTGGAGATGTTTTCCCTCATCCAGATATCCACCCGTGCACTTTCCATGTCGATGAAGCCTGATGGGTTCAACATCGGGGCAAACCTCGGCAGGGTGGCGGGCGCCGGCGTCGAGGATCACCTCCACTTTCATATCGTGCCGAGGTGGAACGGTGATACCAACTTTATGCCCGTACTCGGTGATGTGAAGGTCATCTCTGAACATCTCTTATCCACATACGATAAATTAAAAGAAACCTTTAAGGCACTAAATAAGGAGAAGAAATGAAGTATATCTATGTTATATTTTTTTCATTGATTTTGCTGACCATGATATTCTTTGCGTACGAAAATAATCAGATGGTCACACTGAAACTCTGGGGCTTTGAGTCGGTCCCAATGCCTCTCTTTTCTGTCATATACATCGGGGCTCTCTTGATGGTCGTCCTCATGTCGTTTGTCGGGATATCTGAGAAATTCAGATTGAGGGGGGAGATAAGGAGGCTGAAGAAGGAGACCAAGACACTCAAGGCGGAGCTCAATAAATACAAGGAGATAGAAGAGGTTCCCACAGAAAGCACGGTTTCTAAAGGGGCAAAGCCCGATATCGAAAAGAAGGAAAAACCCAAGCCCAAGAAAAAGAGGTTTACGTTTACAAAGAAGGAAAAAAAGGCCCCAAAGGCCGAGCCTAAAAAAGAAGAGACTGAACTTTGATTGAAAATCCAGACTGAGATTTGCCTCTGATTTTTTCGTTAGAGGCTATGGCGGCAGTCAAAGGTTCTCTAATTTCGGTTTTTAACATTACTTTGCGATTTCGAAGTGAAATACGAGGGTATTGTCATACGGCCCCCCAGCGAAGCGGGAAGTCTGATACTTCAAGTCACCCTGGGCTGCTCCCACAACAAATGCACATTTTGTCCCACCTATAAGACAAAAAAGTTCAGGGTAAGGGATTTTGAGGAGATAAAGGCCGATATCGACGAGGCCAGGACCTTCGGGAAGATAGAGAGGGTCTTTCTGGCCGACGGTGACGCCCTTATCCTCCCACACAGAATCCTCCTCCCCATATTCGAATATCTCAACAATTCGATAGACGGCCTCGAGAGGATAGGTATATACGGAAATACCAAGAGCGTCCTGAAAAAGAGCCCAGAGGAGCTGGGGGAGCTTTCCGAGCTAGGCCTTGGGATCATATATCTCGGGCTCGAGAGCGGCGATCCCGATGTCCTTAAGAGGGTGAAAAAGGGGGTCGATACGGAGAAAATGATCCGTGCGGCAGGTCTTGTAAAAGAGGCCGGAATCCTGCTTTCGGTTACGGTCCTGCTCGGATTGGCTGGTGTCTCCGGAAGCCGGCGTCACGCCGAGGAGTCGGGGCGTGTCCTGTCACAGATGGACCCCGACTACATCGGGGCATTGACCCTGATGCTCGTCAGAAGCACGCCGCTTTTTGAGGAATACGAGAGGGGAGAGTTCAGTCTCCCCGATCCGATGGGGATGCTCAAGGAACTCAAAATACTCCTTGAAAACATCGATGTTAAAAACTGTCTTTTCACATCAAACCACGCATCAAATTATCTCCCGCTCAGGGTGAGGCTCCCAGAGGAAAAGGAAGA
>CAZDOD010000129.1:0-8120 GCA_964506935.1 uncultured Thermodesulfobacteriota bacterium
TCGACCCGAGGGTCGAGCCCTGCGAATGTGCCGACGGCACCGGACATCTTGCCTGTGCTGATTGTCTCTCTCGCCGCCTTCATCCGTCCGAGGTTGCGTCTCATCTCGTCATACCAGACGCATAGCTTCAGCCCGAATGTTATCGGTTCCGAGTGCATCCCGTGGGTGCGTCCGATCATGAGGGTATCCTTAAACTCATAGGCCCTTTTCTTGAGGGCAGCCATCAGTCTTTCGATGTCGGAGATAATGATGTCGGATGCCTCGCGTAGGAGGAGGGCCAGAGACGTGTCGAGTATATCGGACGATGTGAGGCCCATGTGGATGAAGCGTGAGGGCGGCCCGATGTATCCGGCGACGTTGGTGAGGAAGGCGATGACGTCGTGTTTTGCGATCTTCTCGACTTCGTCGATACCTTCGATATCAAAGGCGGCCTTCTCCTTTATTATCTTGAGGTCTTTTTTCGGGATCTTTCCGAGCTTCGCCCACGCCTCGCATGCGGCGATCTCGATATCGAGCCATGTCTCGAATTTCCGCTTAGGCTCCCAGATTCTCCCCATCTTAGGAAGGGTGTATCGATCAATCATATTACACCACCGATAGGATATTGGATTTTGGCACTAAGAAAAAGAACGTTAATTATACCCGATTTTTAAGATAGTTTCCACAAAAAATCGACATAAATTAAGAGGACAAGGGCACGGCATACTGTGCCCCTACAATTTGCTTCGGATGCTCGCAATGATGAAAGGTTCATGCTGCCGTCACCCGCGAGGAGCGCAAGCGACGAAGCAATCTTTTTGTAAAAGCATGAATCTATTTTAGATATTCATCGTCAAGAAATATGATGTAGATAATAACATCATTAACTCATTTCCCCCAGATATTAATGCACAAACCAGCAATTTGAAATCCTTTTAACTTTTTCAAATCATCTCATAAATAGACTTGACCTAATATTCATAAAGGGATAAAATGCAAAACCGTGACTTATGATGCGATTACCGATGTACCCGGCGTAAAGGTGGGACATGCCCAGAACTACGATGCAATGACGGGCGTGACGGCTCTCCTCTTTGAGGACGGGGCGGTGGGTGGTATCGATATCCGCGGCACAGCGGCCGGGACGAGACAGGTTGATTCACTCTTCGCCCTGCATGTAGCGGGCCAGGTCCACGCCGTTACGATTTCGGGCGGCAGCGCCTTCGGGCTTTCGGCATCCGGCGGCGTGATGCGATATCTCGAAGAGAAGGGGATTGGACTTGACGTCTTTTATTCGAGGGTGCCGATAGTCCCATCGGCGATAATTTTTGACCTCGGCATAGGGGACCCGAAGATTCGTCCCGATGAAGCGATGGGTTACGCCGCCGCAGAGGCGGCAAAGACCGGGCCGGTTTCGGAGGGGAGCGTCGGCGTCGGGACGGGGGCGACCGTGGGTAAACTCTACGGAGTAAATTTTGCCACGAAGGGCGGTGTGGGAACGGCGTCGGAATTCCTCGGCAAGGGTGCCGGGGATATGGATATCGTGATGGGGGCGCTCGTTGTCGTGAACGCATTCGGCGATGTTGTTGATCCCGATTCCTGCAACATCATAGCCGGGACGAGAGACCCCGAGTCGGGAAAAAAATTCGTCAACACAAAGGAGAGGATCAGAGGTGGTGAGGACAGAAAAATCCCGGCAGGACAAAACACTACGATAGCCGTCCTTGCCACCAACGTGGCGTTGGACAAGAGGGAGGCGATTAAGGTCGCCCAGATGGCACAGGCCTCCCTCGCAAGGGTGATCTCTCCGATCCACTCGACATTTGACGGTGATGTCGCAATAGTCCTTTCCGTCGGGGGGATTAAAAAGGATGTAGGGATCAACACGTTGGCGATGCTTGGCGAGGCGGCGCTACTTAAGGCGGTCAAAAACGCCGTCGTAAAGGCCGACGGCAGGGGATTTGTCCCATCTGTTTCCGAATTGGGCACATAAAATGCTTGAAGACAGAAAAAAGGCCTTGATTGAGGCACTGAAGGATGAGGATCAGGAAGTGAGGAAGATGGCGTCAAACGCCCTTCTGAAACTTGAGGGTCTTTCTGATCTATCCGAGATAATGAAGAAGTTCAAGACCGCATCGAAGATGGACAGGATGCGCTACATCTATTCGCTTTCGAGGATAAAGCACGAAAAATCACTTATCCCCCTCATATACTCCCTCAAGGATGAGAGCGAGGAGATCAAGATAGCCGCGATAAGGGCGATAGGTGAGATTGATGACCCTAAGGGGATACCGGCTCTGTTAAAAGTATTGAATGATAGCAGTCTGCTAGCCAGGATTCAGGCGGTCGAATCACTGGGCAAGATCGGTGACAGGGAGGTGGCAAAGATCCTCTCGAAGATGCTTCCCTCAGGGGACAAGGAATTGGATGAGGCCGTTATATTGGCATTGGGCGAGCTCAAACGAAAGGAGACCGAGGGCATCCTCATATCCCTTCTGAAAGACAAAGACCCGAGGATAAGACGAGCGGCGACATGGGCATTGGGCGAGATAGATATATAGGATTTTTTATCAGTCACTTCCCGCTTTAAATCCCTTCTATAGCAATAAAATAAATCAGGTAGATATTTGAATTTAATGTAGGGGCAAATACGAGCCACCCTGATAATTATTTGGGTGCGTCGAGACACGCCCCTACAAGAATCTTAAAAATAAAAACAACGATTGATATTTCGGGTCATGTGTGATAAATGGGGGCAGTAAAAATAGGAAAGGATAAAAATCATGAAGTTGATGCCTGAATTTCAATTGGGATTATTTAACGGATGGTGGTTTTCGGCAGCATACGTTGCGATAAATATCCTTGTGATAGCTGCCGTCCCGAGGGATGTCGTAAAGCGCCTTACTACAAATCCGGTAAAGACAAGGTCGGAAAAATTGTCTTCAAAGATCGAGATGATCCTTTTTTTCGGTGTCGTCATCTATCCGATATTTGTTTCGATGAAACTCGGGACGGCATGGTTCTGGTCGGGGCTTTTCGTCTTTATCGCGGCGATGACAGCCTATGTCATTTCTATCTTAAATTTCGCCGCAACGCCGAAGGATCAACCGGTTGTCAAGGGACTTTTTCGTATCTCCCGAAACCCGATTCATGTGACTTCTTTTGTCGCATTGGTGGGTGTCGGGATCGCAACGGCGTCATGGGTGATAATCTTAGTCAACATCATAGTGCAGATTATGATGCACAAGACCACGCTCGCCGAAGAGAGATTCTGCCTCGAAAAATATGGTGATTCGTACAGGGAATATATGGGTAAGGTCCCGCGCTATTTTTTGTTCTTTTAGCCTGTTTTTGTTGGAGAGGGTGATACGAAAAACGGCATTAGTCCCGTTTTCTCTACCCGATGTCGATAAGGGACAATCGCCCCTCGAAGCGGGAGAGTAATACTTCCTTTGTCATCCTGTGGGCCGGGTCGGACAGCGTCGGGTCGCTCTCGATTAGAGCCAGTGCCTCCTTCCTTGCCATGACGAGGGTTTTGAAATCCCTCATGAGATCTGCGGCTCGAAATTCCGGGAGGCCCGACTGTTTCGTCCCCAAAAACTCCCCCGGCCCCCTGATCTTCAAATCCTCCTCGGCGATGACAAATCCGTCCGTTGTCTTTTCCATGATTTCGAGCCTGCGCCTGGCGTCCTCAGTCTTCCTGTAGTCACTGACCAGAATGCAGTGAGACCTTTCGCCCCCACGGCCTACGCGGCCCCTTAGCTGATGGAGTTGCGACAGCCCGAAACGCTCTGCGTGCTCCACCATCATGACCGTTGCGTTGGGGACGTCGAGCCCCACCTCGACGACCGTCGTCGCAACAAGGATGTCGATCTCGCCCCTTGCAAATCCACCCATGATCTTATCCTTCTCGTCACCCTTCATCCTCCCCGTGATGAGGCCGACCTGGAATTCGCTGAAGATATCCTTGAGTTTCTCGGCCATTCCGGTGGCGTCCAAGAGGTCAAGACTTTCGGATTCCGAGACGAGCGGATACACGATATAGGCCTGATGGCCGAGCTTGAGTTCGTCCTTTATAATGTCATAAGCTTTTTTACGCTCGGCATCGCCGAAGACACGTGTCTTTATGGCGATCCTCCCGGGCGGGAGCTCGTCTATCGTGCTGATATCGAGGTCGCCGTAGACGGTGAGGGCGAGCGTCCTCGGTATCGGTGTCGCCGTCATGACGATCACCTCGGGCATTTGCCCCTTCTCCTTTAGGGCGCCCCTCTGCAGGACGCCGAAGCGGTGCTGCTCGTCGACGACGATAAAGCCGAGGTCGAAGAACTCCACACCCTCCTGGATGAGGGCGTGGGTGCCGAAGATGATATTTATGCCCCCGTCCCTTATCCCCGAAAGGATTTCATCTCTCGCTTTGCCCTTCACCGACGATGTCAAAAGTGCCGATCTCACGCCGACCTCTTCGAGCCGTGGTGAAAGGCCCCTATAGTGCTGCTCGGACAGGACCTCAGTCGGGGCCATGATCGCGGCCTGCACCCCGTCCTCTACGCCTAGGAGCGCCGCGGCTATTGCCACCACGGTCTTGCCACATCCGACATCTCCCTGAATCAGTCTGTAGGCAGGGTGTGGTGAACGCATGTCTCCTGTGATCTCGCCCAGGACCCTACCTTGTGCGGATGTGAGCGAAAACGGGAGGTTTGAGATAAATTTTTCGGTGAGCCTCCCCTTTGCCGTATAGCTTCGTCCGGGCGCCTTGATGATGTTTCTCTTTCGGAGCAGCAGGCCGAGCTCCATGATGAAAAGCTCGTCTGCGGCGACCGATCTCACAGGAAGCCACGAGCCGTCGTTTACGTCCGGGTCCCCCATGCTGCTATCGGGCATGTGTATTAGAGAGATCGCGTCTCTAAGCGGCATGAGGCCGTTTCTCGTCCGTATGTCTTCGGGGATCCCGTCGGGGAGATAGCGGACGTATTTATCTTTAGCCTCCTTCACGATCTTCACTATGGTTGCAAGCCTCATCCTTTCGGGCAGGGGGTAGCGCGGGATTATGTCCCCCTGATAGTCATCCCGGTCGCCCTCCCACGGCTCGAAGTCGGGGTGCGCCATGTTTTTTCTCCCGCCGAACTCACCCGTCACGCCGCGGATCAGAAATCTCGTTCCGGGCTTGAGCCTCCCCTTCATATACGGGGCGTTGAACCAGACGAGGGACATGAAATCGTTGCCGTCCATAACTATGACCTCATAAATCTTTTTGCCCCTTCGGGACGTGATCTTCTCGCCGCCGGCAACGACATCGACTATCAGGGCGGCGTGCTCCTTTAGTGATAGATCCCTTATTTTTTTTAATTTCGTCAAATCTATATAGTATCGGGGGAAGAGATAGAGGAGGTCTTCGACACATACGATCCCACGCTTTTTCAAGACCTCTGACCTCTTCGGGCCGACACCCTTGACGAAGGTTACGGGGGTGTTGAGCTTTTCTTTGGATAAGAGGAAATTTACGGGGATATTGGATTCAGTGACGGGTGTTTTTTTCTGCTCTTTTGACTCTTTTGGCCTCTCGACTTTCTCTCCTTTATCATTTTTTATGTGGATGATCCTTTCCAAAATATCGAGGGATTTTGTGAGATTATCCCGTTTTTCATCTTCGGCGAGATCCTCCCAGACAGAAAAGAGCCCCTTCAGCCGCTTTACGTCAGGCGCCCAATCGCCTATATCGGGTGCGCCCTCCATCCTCTCTATTATTCTCTCGGCGGTGTTCCCAAGGCCCTTGACAGTATCTAGCCTGGCGAAATCATCCTTTACGGCAAAATGTATCGGTCTTAGGAGATTTTCTGCGAGTGATTGAACCGCAAGTGGCTTTGTATTCAGATCAGATTTTTTTTCTCTATCTTTTGTCATTGGCATAAGTGTATACCATAAGTATCTCAATTTAAAGGAATTTTTGATCGGTATCCGAGACCCTTGACAAAAAGGTCACGCCGTTTTAATATAATTTACTTTTTTTGTTGTTACTTATGAGCTACGTCGAACTCAAAGGGATATCAAAATTCTTCCAGACGAAGAAAAACGAAAGGGCAATCGCCGTAAAATCAGTTTATCTTTCGGTGGATGAAAAATCCCTCATGGTGGTGCTTGGGCCGTCGGGCTGCGGAAAGTCGACGCTCCTTCGTATCATCTCGGGACTTGAGACCCCCGACGAGGGGAGGGTCATGCTGGCGGGGAGGGACATCACGGAGGTTCTCCCTCAAGACAGAAACATCGCCATGGTCTTTCAGGACTACGCCCTCTATCCGCACATGACCGTCGAAAAGAACCTGACCTTCGGCCTTACATTGAGAGACACGAGCAAGAGAGAGGCGAAGAAAAAGGCAGGGTGGGCCGCCTCGCTACTCGGCATCGAAGGACTTCTAAAGAGAAAGCCGGGAGTACTTTCCGGCGGGGAGAAGCAGCGGGTCGCCCTCGGGAGGGCGATCGTCAAGAATCCGTCAATATTTCTCATGGACGAGCCCTTGAGCAACGTCGACGCCCTCCTCAGGGGAAAGATGAGGGCCGAGATAGCGAGGATCATGAGGGAGGTCAAAGGCACGCTGATCTACGTCACCCACGATCAGACCGAGGCGATGACCATAGGGGACAGGCTCTCAATTATGAAGGACGGCGAGATCCTGCAGGTCGGAACTCCAAAGGAGATATATGAGACGCCGAAGAATATCTTTGTGGCGGGATTTGTCGGGAGCCCGCCGATGAATTTTGTCCGGCCGGGGTCAAGATTACACGAAAAAGTTACAGCGGAGCTATCGAAAAAGGTTCGTAAAGCGATAGAAAAAGGCCTTTTAAAAAACGCCGTCCTTGGGATAAGGCCAGAGGATATAAAGGTAGGAAGGGGGGAACTGAAAGGTAAGGTGAACCTTGTGGAAGAGCTAGGATATGAGAGCCATGTAACGATCGAATCCGAAAAAAAGTTTTTCACGGCAAGGATCACCGGAAAACCGCCCGCTATAAATAAAGAGATATCCTTCGCTCTTGATCTTTCGAAGATTCACCTCTTCGCCGAAGATACCGGCGAAAGGATGTGAACATGTATACATGGTATGGGAAAGAATAAAACAATAGGAAACATTTTAGGTAAAGACTCTATCCTGAACGGTGCGAAAGATAAAGGAGGTCTCAAAAGGCATTTTTCGTTCTTCTCGATCTCTCTCGGCTTACACTTCCTCGCCCTGGTCTTCTTGTCGTTAATTCTTTTACTTGTTTACGGAGATTATAACAGGGGTTCCGAGACGGTAATGGATATAGTGATAGTGGGTGAGGGTGGGGAGGGCGAGGAGGAATTTGAAAAACCGATTTTGGGTAAAGAGACAGAGAGCGTCGACTCCGAAATCAAAGGAGATGTCGAGGAGGATTCTGGGAACAAATCGGGCGGGGAGGGGTCTACAACCGAGCTCGCCTTGGGTCAGGGTAAAGTTGAAAGTGGCGGCGATGCGGGCGAGATAATCAGTGATTACATCTCGAAGGTGAGATATAGGATAGAGAAGGAAAAGAGGTATCCGAAAAAATCTCTCATAAGAAAAGAGGAGGGGACGGTTATGGTGTCGTTTCTCCTGAATTCCTCGGGGTCACTACTCAGTGCGGAGGTATTTTCGAGTTCGGGCTTTGAGGGACTCGATGACGCCGCGATAGAGACCGTGATGGGTGCGTCCCCTTATCCCCCGTTCCCGAAAAGGCTCAAGCGCGATAGGCTCAGCCTAAAGGTCCCGATTAAATATGAGATAAGATAGGATATTTTTCTATTCGCCCCACGCCTTATTGCTTTTTTGAATCTTCTTTTGAATTGACTTCCACTCGCTCTATTTCAGAAACGACTCTTCCCAGCGGTCGAGCATATCATAATACATCTTGAGTGGAATGGCGAAGGTCATCTCGTCCGTCTTCAAAAACTTGCGACACGATGGATCGAAGCCCCCGATCACGGCAATCCCGCTTTCTTGATTGAGATATTTTACGGGCCATGTTACGAGGCCCGCGCACCCCGGCCCGAATGGTGTCCTGACGGATTCATAGTCTCTGTTTAGGAAGGCAACAAGGGAAAAGAGGCCGCTTATGACCTCGGGCCTCGCGAAAAAAATAACCACAAGGGG
>CAZDOD010000130.1:0-4801 GCA_964506935.1 uncultured Thermodesulfobacteriota bacterium
CTTCAATATCGACAATTTCGGAAAGCGCCCCTTCTATATCACTCTTCTTTTTTACTCTGTTCCCCAGTGCAGTCGCCGCCGCATCTGAGAGTGAACCGCTCTTTGCAATCACGGTTGCAAGCTCACACGCCCCGAGGCTCAGGGAATGGCCGTAAGCAGCCGATGAGGATGACACACCTATCCCATCAGGGCAACTCAAGATTTCGATACCAAGACCGCCGGGGAGATTTTCAGAATAGAGGGATATGACCCTCTCAATCTTTGAAATCAAAAATACGTCTCCGCCGTTTTCGACGATTATGTCAGACCCGTTATCTTCAGATTCAAAAAGCCTCCGCGCAACAAACTCCGCAATCGCCCCCGCCACACACGCCATCGGCCCGACACCGGCCTTCTTTGAATCTTCGATCATCCATCGGACTATTGGGGCTGCAAATCGATCCCCGCCTATAGGGATAAGAGAATCAGCGAATTCCTTCCTTGACTCGATGTATTGTTCTATCAAATAGCGTGCACCAAATGTTTCATCGAGTGCCTCCTTCTTTAAATTTTTATCGGCCGAAATAAAAAGGTTTGTCTCTTTTACGGAAACCGTAAAATTGATTAGATCTGGGCTTTTGACGTGTGATCGGTAGGTCCTGTTAAGAAATAGGCTCTTCAAGGCAGAGATTATATTCCCTATTTTTTTGCTAGGTCTATCTTAAATGAGGCTTTATCTTTCCTGGCTTCATCATCGATCTTGTCCGAATCGGGTTTCATCTGCCCCTCTAGTTCATTTACCTTCCTCTCCAGCTCTCTCACCCTGTCTACGAGACACAAGATCGCCTGCTCTTCGGGATCGGGGAGGAGATGATGTTCTAGATTTACCTCATCGTGCATCTCACCCTCCATCGAGTATATGACCTTTCCCGGGACACCAACAACCGTAGATTGGGGGGGGACGTTCTTCACAACGACTGAATTCGCCCCGACCCTCGTGTAGGCGCCTATCTTGCACGGGCCTATGATCTTTGTACCCGCACCTATCACAACATAGTCACCGAGGTCGGGGTGGCGCTTTTCCTTCTTCCAGCTCTTTCCGCCGAGCGTTACGCCCTGATAGATCGTGACATTGTCACCTATCTGGGAGGTCTCCCCTATCACAATCCCCATGCCGTGGTCTATGAAGAACCGACGCCCTATCTTCGCCCCCGGATGGATCTCTACACCGGTGAGGAATCTCCCGATGTGGGAGATAATGCGTCCGATCAGTTTTAATCCGACTTTCCAAAAACGATTTGCAACGCGATAGATAATAAGCGCATGGAGGCCGGGGTAGCAAAGCAATACTTCCAGTTTCGTCCTGGCTGCGGGGTCGCGCTCAAAAACTACCTGAATGTCTTCTCTTACGGTCCTTATGAATTTTAACATTTAATTAAAATACCTTATTTATAAGGTCTCCCTTTCCGTTTCTATTTACTCATCCAATTTACTCGGATTATCTTCGAGATATACACCTACGTTTCTGAATCTCTCGTAACGCATCTCTAGAAGCTTTGAGATTTCGATATCCTTTAGCTCGAGGAGATTTCTCTCTAAAACCATGGACATCACCTCCGCCGCCTTAGTGTGATCTCTGTGTGCACCTCCGAGAGGCTCCGGTATTACCTCATCGATCAGCCCGAGCTTGAGATTATCCTGAGCCGTCGATTTTAGGGCCTCCGCCGCCTTTTTCTTCATCTTTCTATCCTTCCAAAGGATCGATGCACATCCCTCCGGCGAGACCACCGAAAAGTTCGCGTTTTCCATCATAATCAATCTATCGGCTACAGCAAGGGCGAGTGCACCACCGCTCCCCCCCTCACCGATGATCATCGAGACTATCGGGGTTTTGAGAGACGACATCGTGAGCATGGATTTCGCAATCGACTCCGATTGCCCCCTCTCCTCAGCTTCAACACCCGGATAAGCCCCTGGGGTATCCACCATGGTTATGAGCGGAAGGCCGAATCGTTCCGAAATCTTCATGAGGCGTACTGCCTTCCGGTATCCCTCGGGATGGGGCATCCCGAAATTTCGCTCTAGTCTCTCTTTTAATCCCTTACCCTTTTGGTTGCCAATGAGAATTGCCCTGATACCCTTAAAGGTCGCAAATCCTCCCACGATGGCGGGATCATTTCTGAACGTCCTATCGCCGGAAAGTTCAATAAAATCATCGAAGATAAGAGAGACATAATCGAGCATCTTGGGCCTTTTTTCTATCCGTGAGATTTCGACCTTATGCCAACGATCTATATCATGATAGTAATCCTGCTCGAGATTTTTGGTCTTTTCCTCCAGCATCTCGATATGCTTGGAGATCTCCAACCCCTCGGATTTTTTTGAGGCCTTTTTGACCTCCTTAATTTTCCTGTTTAACTCGTTTATGCTACGTTCAAATTTTATTTCGTTCAAAATCCAATCCCCCCAAAAAAATCACGCCACCTTTACCGTACTTCCCGAAAAAAGCGTCCTTATCTCATCAATCAAATCCGGAGTGGGATCAATCCCCATCTCCTTAGGGAGCGACATCGTTATAAAACCACCATCGTTGTCATATATCCGAAAGAATACCTGACTTTTACCCCTGTTTTCAAAAACAAGCTCCTTTAATTTCTCTATCGGCTCTTTCGGTATATCAGGATCTTTGATATCTATATATATTCTTTTGTCATTATTTATCGAAACCTCCCTCAAGGGATATATTCCCCTGGCGATGACCTTGTTTGTGTCCTCACCCCTATCGAGTACACCCTCGACGAGGACAGGATTTTCATCGATGAGGAGGTCCTTTGATTTATTGTATACATCGGAAAAGACTATTACCTCGACAACCCCTTTCATGTCCTCAAGCGTCACAAACGCCATCCTGTCACCTTTTTTCGTTATTATCTCTTTGGTTGATGCAATTATCCCACCTATGGTTATCGGCGACTTATCCTTTTTCGTCCCGATGTTCGATGTATCAGACTCGGTCACCGATTTTAGTATGTCTCCAAATTCCGAGAGGGGATGACACGATATGTAAAAGCCGAGACTCTCTTTTTCCGACGCCATTATAACAGCGTCGCTCCACTCCGGGACATCGGGGTACTCTTCATTTCCAAATCCCAAGTTATCGGCATCTTCAATGCGATCGAAGATGCTCATCTGCCCCCTCCTCTTTTCGTCTTGATAATGCTGCCCCACCTCAACGGCACGATCGAGTGTCCCCATCATCTTTGCCCTGCTTATCCAACTGAAATCGAATGCCCCGCATTTTATGAGGCTCTCTACTACCCTCTTATTCACCTTTCTGAGGTCGACTCTCTTTGTGAAGTCGAATAGCGAATGAAAATCGCCCGATTCTTTACGGGCACCGATTATCGACTCTATAGCCTGTGCGCCGACGTTTTTCACGGCCGCAAGCCCGAACCTTATTGCACCGCCGCTTACCGAGAAATCGAGGCCGCTGCTGTTAATATTTGGAGGCGTGACATCTATACCCATGTCCCTGCACTCCGTGATATATTTCATTATCTTGTCGGTATCGTCCATCTCGGAGGTAAGGAGCGCCGCCATGAATTCCGAGGGGTAGTTTGCCTTAAGGTATGCCGTCCTGTAAGAGACCATTGCGTAGGCTGCACTGTGGGATTTATTGAAACCGTACTCTGCGAACTCCTCCATCTGCTTGAATATTTTATTGGCAACGCTTTTATTAATCTTGTTCTTTATCGCACCAGAAATAAACCTCTCCTTCTGCGCCGCCATCTCTTCCCTGATCTTTTTTCCCATTGCACGTCTCAAGAGATCGCTGTCGGCCGGGGTAAAGTCGGCGAGTACGGAGGCGATCTGCATTACCTGCTCCTGATATACCATAACGCCGTAGGTATCGCCGAGGATCTCGGAGAGCTGGGGTAGCTCGAATTTTATTGCACCACGATTATGCTTCCTCTTTATATATTCCTCGGCCATCCCCGTGTTCAGTGGTCCGGGACGATAAAGGGCTACCAGAGCGATCAGTTCCTCGAATCTCTCGGGAACGAGCCTGACCATAAGGTCCTTCATCCCCGAACTCTCAAGTTGAAACACGCCGTCGGTATTTCCCGATTGCAAAAGCTCGTATGTTTTGGGATCGTCGAGTGGGATTTTTGAGATATCAATCAGATCCCCACGATTCTCACTTATGAGCCTTACGGCATGGTCGATCATCGTGAGGGTTCTTAATCCCAGAAAATCGAATTTTATAAGACCGAGCTTCTCGACACTCTTCATGTCGAACTGGGTGATCACCTCACCCTTCTGACCTCTCGCAAGCGGCATGTAATCGACGAGTGGTAGGTTCGATATCACCATGCCGGCCGCGTGGGTCGATGAGTGACGGTTTAGCCCCTCGAGCGATCCCGCAATCTCCACAAGGCGTTTTACATTTTCGTCGGACTCGACCATCTCCCGAAGCCTCGGCTCCGATCTCAAGGCCTCATCGAGTGTAATGTTGAGGGGGATCTGCGGAATGAGCTTGGCGATCTTATCCACCTCAGGATAGCTCATGTCAAGTGCCCTCCCCACATCTCGGATTACCGCCCTCGCCTGCATCTTCCCAAAGGTAATTATCTGGGCGACCTTCTCCTCTCCCCCATATTTCTCCGATACATACCGGATTACCTCGTCCCTCCTGTTTTTGCAAAAATCGATATCGATGTCGGGCATGCTGATCCGCTCTGGATTCAAAAACCTCTCGAACAAAAGATCGTATTCTATCGGGTCTATATCTGTTATCCCAAGCGAGTAGGCTACAAGGCTC
>CAZDOD010000130.1:4811-7945 GCA_964506935.1 uncultured Thermodesulfobacteriota bacterium
GCGGCAGACCCCCTTCCGGGCCCAACGGTGATGTTTTCTCTTTTTGCATAATTTATAAAGTCGGAGACTATCAGAAAATACCCCGCAAATCCCATGTCCTGAATCATGGAGACCTCGCTCAAAAGCCGATCCGTATACTGTTTCTTTAAGGCCTCCTTATCTCCAGAAGATATCGACAGGATCTCCGAAATCCTCTTATCGAATCCCCCCTTTACCTCGTCCTCGAAGAATCTGTTTACATCCTTGTCTTCGGGAATCGAATATTCCGGAAATTGGAATTTCCCGAAGACAAATGAAAAATCGCACCTATTTGCTATATCTACGGTGTTCTTTATCGCCTCTGGAATCTCTCTGAAGGCCTCTGCCATCTCTTCGGGGGATTTAAGATAAAATTCGTCAGACGAGAATCTCATCCTCGATCGGTCGCTTACGATCTTTCCCGTCTGTATACACAATAGGATGTCATGGGCTTGGGCATCCTCCCTCTTGAGATAATGGCAGTCGTTTGTCGCCACAAGGGGAAGACTCAAATCCTGAGAGAAGCGTAAAAGGGTTCGGTTGACTTTTCGCTGGTCGGGGATGCCGTTTTCCATGAGCTCAAGGTAAAATCTCCCCGGAAATATTTCCGAGAATATGCCTGCCGTCTCCATCGCCCCCTTCTCGTCGCCGGATAGTATCTTTTCGGGTATCTCACCTTTGAGACAGGCCGACATTGCGATCAGTCCGCCGCTATGACGTGACAAAAGCTCCTTATCCACCCTCGGTTTATAATAGAATCCCTCGAGGTGAGCGTGTGTCAGAAGGCGCGTCAGGTTCTTGTAACCCTCCTCGTTCTCGACCAAAAGCACGAGGTGGTTGGAATTATCCTTTATGCCGCCGGAATCCTTTTCAAGATAGCTCTTTGGTGCGACGTATATCTCACAGCCGATTATCGGTTTTACGCCGCAATCTTTCGCCTGTTGATAAAAATCGACCGCTCCGAACATGTTGCCGTGATCGGTCATCGCCACGGCGGGGATATTCTGTTTCGACACGATATTAAATAGATCGGGCAGCCTTATCGCCCCGTCAAGGAGGCTGTATTGCGTGTGGAGGTGAAGGTGCACGAATTCAGGCGATTTTTCCGGTGTCGTCATCATTACTCCCATTCAATCGTGCTCGGCGGTTTTGAGGAGATATCGTAGACCACGCGGTTTACCCCCTTCACCTCGTTGATAATCCGGTTTGAAATCCTCGCCAGAAGTTCATAGGGGAGCCTCACCCAGTCGGCGGTCATTCCGTCGAGGCTCTGAACTGCCCTTAAGGCTACTACATTATCATAGGTCCTCTCATCCCCCATTACCCCAACGGTCTTAACCGGAAGGAGGACTGCAAAGGACTGCCATATTTCGTTGTAGAGGCCGGACGCCCTTATCTCGTTCTCGACGATGACATCTGCCTCCTGAAGCATCTTTACGTTCTCCCTTGTGACCTCGCCGAGGATCCTTACCGCGAGTCCCGGGCCCGGGAATGGGTGTCGCTTAATTATCTCGTCGGGAAGCCCAAGCTCCTTCCCCAGTACCCTGACCTCGTCCTTGAAAAGCTCCCTCAGAGGCTCAATAAGCTCTAGGTTCATTTCTTCGGGGAGACCCCCGACGTTGTGATGGGACTTTATCGTCGCAGACGGCCCCTTAAACGATACGCTCTCGATTACGTCGGGATACAATGTCCCCTGTGCGAGATATTTCACGCCCGATATCTTATCGGCCTCGGCCTCGAATAGCTCTATAAAGAGATTTCCGATTATCTTCCTCTTCTTTTCGGGGTCAACTACACCTGATAGTCTGTTTAGGAACTCATCGGCGGCGTCGATATAGTGGAGGTCTATATTGAATGTCCCCTGAAAGACCTTCTTTACGCGATCCTCCTCACCCTTTCTCAATACACCGTTATTTATAAAAATACATGTTAGGTTTTTGCCTATCGCATTATAGAGGAGCGCCGCCACTACCGATGAATCGACACCTCCCGACAGCGCACATATTACCCTGTTTTTTCCTACCCTCTCCTTTATTACCTCGACCTCATTTTCTATGAACGACCGCATGTTCCATAGACCCTTTAGCCCCGAAACATCGAATAGGAAGTTTCTCAATATCTCAAGGCCCCTCGGAGTGTGAATGACCTCAGGGTGGAACTGGACACCGAAAATCTTTCTCTTTTTGTCTTCGATCGATGCCGTCAGTTCGTTTTCACTGATCCCCGTAACCGAAAAGCCAGAAGGCAGCTCCTTTATGCTGTCTCCGTGACTCATCCATACCTCGACCTTGCCGTCGCCCCCGAAGCCCGAAAACAGGTTCTCGAATGACAGGAGGTCTATAACCGCCCTCCCATATTCGCGGTTCCTCGAGGGAGCGATTTCGCCTCCGAGGAGTTGGACTATGATGTGCATCCCGTAACATATCCCGAGGATCGGTATCCCAAGTTCGAAAATCTCCCTCTCGATCCTCGGCGCCCCATCGTCATAGACGCTAGACGGCCCACCGGAAAGTATGACCGCCTTGGGAGACATGACCTTCAATTCTTCGATGTTAACATTGTAGGGATGTATCTCGCAGTATACTTTCTCCTCCCTGACCCTGCGGGCGATGAGCTGCGTATACTGTGAACCGAAGTCCAGGATGATTACTTTTTCTTTTTGGATATCAAGAGACATTTACAATCTATTCCAAACGGTAATTGGGGGCCTCTTTGATTATTATGACGTCGTGGACATGACTCTCTCTTAGACCCGCCGGCGTAATTCTGATATATTTTTTCCACCCCTTGAGCTTACTTATATCTTTCGTTCCGAGATATCCCATTCCCGCCCTGAGCCCGCCGATTAGTTGATATATCGACAGGGAAAGTGAGCCCTTATACGGAACCCTCCCCTCTATACCCTCAGGGACGAATTTTGACTCTTCGATGATATCACTCTGGAAGTACCTGTCCGCACCACCCTTCTTCATCGCCTCAATCGAACCCATGCCCCGATATGTTTTGTATGATCTCCCCTGAAACAGTATTAGCTCCCCCGGGCTCTCATCGGTACCGGCAAAGAGGCTCCCTACCATCACGGAATCTGCCCCCGCCGCTATAGCCTTTGTAACATC
>CAZDOD010000131.1:0-7907 GCA_964506935.1 uncultured Thermodesulfobacteriota bacterium
AAACTATTTTTTGTTTTCATGAGTGCTTCTTTAACTTTGTCGTGAAAAGAAGCACACATCCTATACATCATCTTACCCCTTTTTACGACCACATTAGTCGCATTTATGAGTTGAATTCACCAGTAAAATAGTGTGAATTATTAAAGGCTTTGCTTTATTTTCTCAAGAAATAATCGAAACAAATAATCATATTTTCTGATAAAACAACGAAAAAAGACTATGGCGAAAAAAAAAGGTTCCCATTTTAAACTTCTGGAAATTTTTGATAGCCCCATAAGTATTCTCTTTTTATTTCTTCTGTTTTTCTTTCTTTACCTTTTGTTTCTGGGCTATCGTCCCCTCTTTTTTCCTGACGAAACCCGCTATGCTGAAATCGCCCGAGAGATGATAACATCCAACGATTTCGTGGTCCCTAAACTGAATGAGATTCCCTATCTCGGCAAGCCTCCCCTGGGCATATGGCTGATATCTCTCTCAATGACCCTTTTAGGAAAAAGTAATTTTGCGGTGCGTCTCCCCTCGGCCTTGGCGATAGGTGTCACCGCTCTTTTTATCTTTCTTCTCGTAAGCAAATACCTAAAAGAGAATTTCACTGCACTCCTTTCGGGAGGGGCCTTTTTGACGGCAGGGTTGGTCATGGCTCTTGGCACGACGTGTATCCTCGACGGTTTTCTTACTCTGTTCGTCACCGGCGGGTTATTGTGTTTTTTCTTTGCCTACCTGAATAAGGATTCGAAAAAACGATTTTTGTTTCTCTTTATCTTTGGACTCTTTTTGGGATTCTCATTTCTGGTGAAAGGATTCTTGGCGTTTGTGCTTCCGGCGATAATTATCGTGCCTTTCCTCATCTGGGAGAAGGATGCAAAAAAAATGCTCACATTCCCCTGGATTCCGTTGGCTGTTGCCGTCGCCGTCATCACCCCCTGGGCAATCATGATTACATTGAGGCAGGTTGGCTTCTGGGATCACTTCATTTTCACCGAGCATTTTTCCAGATTTATCGGACCGGGGTCAAAACCTGAACATGGGCAGCCATTTTGGTATTACGTGCCTGTCCTTCTCGGAGAATGGTTTCCCTGGACGGTACTACTATTTAGCGCATTTATCGGGATTAAAGAAATCCGTTTAAAAGACCCGCTCATTCGCTTCTTATTTCTCTGGTTTTTCATGCCCTTTTTACTTTTCTCCATTTCTACAGGGAAACTAGGTACTTATATCCTCCCCTGCCTGGTGCCGCTGAGTATCCTTACCATAATTGGAACTCTCCGTTCTCTGGAAATTAAGAGGGAAAAGCCCTTTTTCATCGGGACGCTCTGTCTCATCATTTTTCTCGCCTTGGTCGTGCTCCTTCTGGTTATCAACGAGGTTTTTGATCCAATTGGCATCACGTTCTTTGGAAAAGGGGAAGTTCTGAAGATCGTATTTACTGTTTTGGGATTCGCTGTTTGGATTGCCTTCTTAACATTCTCCCTTCTCAGTAACAAAGCCAGAATGAAGCTTGTTCTTTTCCTCCTGGGACCAGTAGTATTTTTTGCATCTAATCCCTTCCTCCTGCCCAATAGTGTCCTCGAAAAAAGCGCTCCGGGAGATTTTCTGCTTTCCCATAAAGAGTTGATTACTCCGGATACAATTCTCATTTCCGAAAAGGAATTCCCTTCTGCGATGTCGTGGTATTATGACCGTTCCGATGTCCGTTTTCTTACAAGAACAGGAAGAACCCTTGCCTCCAGCCTTTCATATAAAGATGATATCTCTAACTACATCCTTGGCATAGAAGAGACACAAAAAATTATAATGTCCGATAAAAGGGTTGTAGTTATTATTAAAAAAAGCCATTATGAAAAATATCATGAATGGCTTCCCCCTCCTGATTTTTTTGACGAAAAGGGAGGGATAGTATTTCTAGGTTATTTCTGAAAAGCAGACACCATAAGATGTTTTTATATGAGGAGGGTTTTCCCCTCCTCTTTTTTTCCCTTTTTAATATACCATGCCAAAGATGAGAAATGTGGCCTGCCCCCGATAATGATACCACACTTAGAGTTTGAAACTTAAAGTCCGATACGTTTTTTGTTCATACATAATCTGTATTCAGAACTTCTCGATATAGGTCAATATTCTCCCTAATGGTCCTTTCGATATCGAACCTCTTCACATCCTCCTTTGCGTTCTTCCCTAGTTTTTGCCGCAACTTTTCGTCTCCGGTCAACTTCAGGATCGCATCTGCAAGGGAGGCCTCATCTTCCGGCGGAACCAGAAGGCCGTTTCGGCCATCGACTATCATCTCGGGTATCCCCCCTGCCGTAGTCGCGACGATGGGTAGTCCCACGGCCTGGGCGTCAAGGACCGATGTCCCCAGACCCTCCATCTTTGAGGCGAGGACGAAAATATCGAAGCTCTTGAGGAAATTTCCGACGTCCTCCCGAAATCCGGCGAAGATGAACTTCCCCCCGAGGTTCAATCTACCTGCGAGGTCTTGCACCTCCTCCTCGTCGGGCCCGTCGCCGACGGCCAAAAAAGTGACATTTTCGGCATTCCCAACGACGATTTTTGCAGCCCTTATAAGGTTCGGATAGCCCTTCTCTTCGGTAATGGCCGCGACGGTCCCGACGAGAATATCGCCGTCCGATATCCCAAGGGATCTCCTGAAACCCCCAGGCGGTGATATCGAATCGAATTTCCCCAAGTCAATCCCGCTCCTTATCGTTACGATCCTGTCTTCAGGGACTCCAGCCTCGATGAGAACCCTTTTGACCCCGTCGGATATGGAGATGATCCTATTTAGGTGTTGGTTTTTGTATTTAAACTGGCTTATCTGATTTTTCCTTATCGGGAAAACGACCCTGCGGACGGCGATGAGTATGAGCCTGTTGTAAAAAAGCTTCGCCCAGAGTCCGAAAGACAACGCATGGGCCGAATGGAGGTGGAGGATATTGAATTTGAACCTCCTGCACAACAAGGCTATTTTAAAGCCCGAGACGAAATCCAACTCATTTCTCATCGCAATCGTAAAGTGGGGGATCTTTTCTCTCTGGCAGAACGAGTGAAGTTTCGACCGTGGCTTGCAGACGACCGCCGTATGAAATCCCATCTCCACCATCTTTTTTGTAAGGTAGGCGGCCTGCTGCTGCCCGCCCCGCCAGCCCCGTTCCGTATCTATATGAAGGACATTTATCTCTTTTTTCATCGAAAATCAGGATTCATACTTCAAGTAGTATAAAAAGTGCTGTTCTCTTTAAAGTAAACACTCCTTTTCCCCGCCTAATTATACCCCTTGGTATATATATTTCAAGGACAAGATTTCAGGCCTAGAATTATTGTCCCAATATCCCTTTTTGAAAAACAAATCTTTTTATGTCGCTTTAAAACCTTCCTTTTTCATATAGGATACGAAGTAGATGAAAATTTAGAAATTTTTAATTTATGATCTCTTTTACGGCTCAAGAAATTCTTGACAAAGGCCCAATAGTGTTATATCCTTTCTTTCGGTGCAAAAGATTAATAGGAGGTTACCGGCACATGGGAATTTTCGATAAAAAGACACAAGACACTGAAAGAGCTGAGGAGCGTGCCGCCCCTGAGCCTTATCGTGACACTTCGATCAGGCCCCGTCGCGACTGCGAGTGCTACATTGCCGAGGGAACGACGGTCGAGGGTAAAATCACAGGGAGCAGCAGTGTTGGTATCGACGGTCTGTTGGACGGGGAGCTCAATATATCTTCCAAGCTGGTCATCGGCGAGAGTGGTGAATTGAAAGGGAAGATCTACGCCGACGACGTGGTTATTTCCGGCAAGGTCAAAGGCGATATAGATGTCAAGAATCTCTTGGAGGTCCACCCACCGGGACAGATTTTCGGCGACATCAAGGCAAACCGCCTCGTGATAGATGACGGTGTCCTGTTTGAGGGCAACATCACCATGAGCCGTGAATCCACACCGAAGAAAATCCCGAAGAAGGGGTCCGGGCTCGATATACTGGAGCCCAAGGAAAAGCTCGAATCCGATGAGACGCCCGAAGAGATATCCCTGAAGTAGGGGCAATGACGGGAAAGTAGAAACTTCGATCTGGCAGCCGGAAAGGTAGGGAGTTGATTTATAGGGGCAAGGGTGGGAGACAGGAAATAACGAATCCTCGGATCGCGTATTTTTTTCGCAAGCTTAAATAAGGCCTATTTTTTACCTAGTTTTTTAATAAAGTTTCGATCACGATAAAAAAGGGCCGCCTATCTATGTGGGCGGCCCTTTTATTCTATTCTCTTTATTTATTAAATAGAGACGATGAGTTAAAATATCCCCCCGTCATCGTTGCCTGCGTTCGATAAGCAAAAGCAGAATTATAGCGCCCAGCCCCAGGCGGCGATCGAGCAGCCCATTTTGATCCATCGAGAAATCGATATCAAACTTATGGATGAAAATGTCAAATATCTGGTCTATCCTCCCCACAACTTGCCCCGAATTTGCCATCTCTATCACGTATTTCTGGGGGATGAGATTAATTAACCTGCTCAATATCGCCATTAGGCCCGATTCCTCCCTTACGGAGGCGATGACATTATCACCCACATCCATAATCAGCCATTCGTCCTTGATGATTGATCTCAACCCCTTCCTCTTTGCGGCGCCGACCTTCTCGCCGGTGGTCGAATCAACGATGTCATACGCAGCGGCAAAATCTATTATAGTTCTCGCCTTGATATTCAAGATGGGTATCGTTTGGGACTCGTCTGTGAATGCCGTGATGTCTTCCTTGAGCTTGAATATCTTCTGCCTAACGTAGCAAAGTAAATTATTGTATTGATCATAGATAAATACCTGCCCCGCCAGGGCGAAAAACTTCCTCCTGGCGTGATATCTGGTTCCGCTCAAGTCCAGCATTGTCCTACCTCCGGGATGTGTTAATCTTTATTTTGATTCGCTTATATGAGCACTCCCAAGTGTGCAGATTATCAATAAGAAAAGGAATGTCAAGAAAAAGATTTTTCTCATAAAAGATGCCAATCATCCTTCGGCGTCTATATCTCTTATTGGGAAAATGCCCGGGACTTCCAATACCTCGTGTGTCTTGAAGATAAAAAACATTTACATTAAGAAAACCTATAAATCACATTCTATTTGACAAACACTATGAAAGATGATAGAAAAAGCTAACAAATATTTTTAACATCTAAAAAATAGTTATTTCAGATTATGTGTTATATATATCACAATAATCACAAACGAAAATTGCTATTTTTCTAGCTTAATGTCTTTCCGTCTTAAATAGGTTTCATGTTTCGTAACACTAACCTTTGAAGAAGGGATTCAAAAATGACTCGATGGGAAATTGAGAAAATCGAGGGAAAAGGACCGATTACAATCCTACTCATTGAGGATGACAAAGGATATGCAAGGCTGATAGAGGGAATGATCAACGAACTGGAGGGCAGGCCCTTTAAAATTCTTCATACTGAAACCCTCGAGAAAGGTCTCAATATAGTGGCCGAAGGCGGAGTCGATGTGATACTCTTGGATCTCCTTCTTCCGGACAGTGAAGGGATTTTTACATTTTTAAAGCTCAACGAGGAAGCGAAAGATGTGCCCATCGTCGTCCTATCGGCTCTCGAAGACGATGAGACCGCGCTTCTTGCCGTCAAAGAGGGCGCCCAGGATTATCTCTTCAAGGGGGTGATCAGCCCCAAGGTCCTCGTTCGCACGATCCGCCATTCCGTAGAGCGAAAGCGAACGAGTGATTTGCTCCTGAAGACCCAAGAGCTCCTCGCATCGACGGTCGAAAGGCAGATGTCCGAAATAAATTCACTCAGGGATAAATTGAAGAAGGCCGAGGAAGAACGTGACAAATTAATCGAAAAATTGAAGGAAAAATAGGAGTTTTAAACTACTTTTAAAAATTCCTTCCGATCAAGCCATCCAATTATCTGCCGAAGTAGGTACCCTATTTCTTTTGAACCTTGAAGTAACAGGTCTCGCCCCCCATGGCCTTACACTCGGTTTCCCTTACGGTATAAACATTTTTCCCGTATCCCCAGTCGAGCATATACTGGACAACTCCCTCATAGACCGAGCATATCGGCCTTTGGGCCGTTTTCCCCTCACAGAGTAGGCAGTCGGGGCAGTCGTAATCAACGCTCCCGTTGTCATTCACGGCCGTCTTCCCCTTGCCCGACGCCGCACAGAATATCTCCAAAGCGTTCTTAAACCTTTCAACTCCAAGCTCGAGGTCTTTAAAGGCATCCAGCACATGTCCTATCTCTACGGCGTATTTGACGTTGGTAAAGCCTATCCTCCTCCAGATCCCGATCGCGCCGTTTTGCCCCACGAGCTTCTCAACCTCTGCGTATATTTTAAGCTGATCTCGGACGGTCATGCACGGCTCCCACGTGTAATCAGGGGGGTTTTCAAAGAGATCGGAAAAACCGATATTCCTGAAAAGTATCTTGGCCCCGTTCTCACCGAGAATCTCGGTTATGCCGTCAATCGCACCCCTTATCGCCATGTTGGTGGTCATTTTTTCATGTTCAGACATAGATTTACCCTCCACTTGACATTCTAACTTCCGCTATCCTTTTGCCACTTAACTATATTTCGATGGAATCCATTCTCCAATATAATTTACTTAATTATGAGACCTGATCCAAAAATGCTGCGTAATGATATATTATTATTCCTACATTTTCCACCTTTTTTCAATCTTTTTTTAAAATTAGTGGAATTATAGATACGATGGTCGATGAAAATCCCTCTGCCGCATTTGAAAAACCGCTCCCAAAATGCTTGAAAAAACCGATTTCACCATGTAATATAGTAACTATAGTAGAAGGGGAGCTCTTTAAGTTCGACCAATCTTTTATTTTTCCGTCTCATTAAATAAAATACAATCTCTAAAAGGTGAAGACACATGTCACAATATCCCGAAGAGAAAAAAAACGGGACACGAATAGACAGGCTTAAAAAGGCCGTTTTCGAGTCCGATCCCGCGATCTGTACCGAACGGGCAGTAATATGGACCGATTACTTCAGAGACAAAAAAAACAGGAAAAAATCACCACACATAGGCATCGCCTCCGCCTTGGGCGAGGTACTCCGAAAAAAATCGATAGCGATCCATCCCGACGAGATAATCGTCGGCAATTTCTCCTCAAAGAGGGTCGGCGGAAATCTCCTCCCGGAGCTCTCCGGCATCGTCATGCTTGAGGATATCTATAAATTTCCGAAGAGAAAAACAAGCCCTCTCACGATATCGAAGGGAGAGAGGCGAAAGCTCCTATCGATCGTTCCCTTCTGGATGTTTCGCTTCGTGGCATTCAAGGCATATAAGTCCCCCCTGAAAAAGCTCCGGCTCATCGCAAACCAGCTCAGGCAGATATTCTACCTGATAAACGAATCGGGCGGGATCTCGCACATCGCCCCCGACTATGAGAAGCTCATAAAGATCGGCACCGACGGGATAAAGGCCGAGGCCGAAAGGTTCCAGAAAGACGTCGGTAAAACCTCCGAGGCCTATTGCTTCTATGAGGGCGTAAAGATCATCTGCGACGCCCTGGGCGACTTCGGGCGCCGCTACGGCGAGCTCGCGGGCAGAATGGCAAAGGAAGAGACGGATAAAGCAAGAAAGTGTGAGCTCGAAAAAATATCAGAAGTATGTTTGAACGTCCCGAGAAAGGGGGCGAGAAATTTTTACGAGGCGTTGCAGTCGGCCTTCTTCGCCCAGATCGCCCTGAACCTCGAGAGTCTCGATAACTCCGTCTGCCCCGGACGCATGGACAGATACCTCTACCCCTATTACAAAAAGGACATCGAGGCCGGCGTCCTCACGAGGGACGGCGCGAAGGAACTGGTATCTGCCTTCTCGGTCAAGATGTCCGAGATAGTCCCGGTATTCTCGGAGCGCATCACGAGGTTTCACGGCG
>CAZDOD010000132.1:0-7866 GCA_964506935.1 uncultured Thermodesulfobacteriota bacterium
CAGAGACTATAAAGAACGTAGCGGATATTATTGCGGATGCCTTCAAGGGTGGCAATAAGCTACTAATTTTCGGAAATGGGGGAAGCGCTGCAGACTCACAGCATTTAGCGGCTGAGTTTGTAAACCGTTTCAAGATAGAGCGTCCGCCCCTCCCCGCCATAGCCCTTACCACCGATACATCGATAATTACCAGCATAGGTAACGATTACGATTTCTCTGATATATTTGTCAAACAGATAAAAGCCCTGTCTCGCAAGGGGGATGTAGCCATTGCCATCAGCACGAGTGGAAACTCCCCAAACATCATTAAAGCGATAGAGGCGGCGAAAAATATCGGTGTGACCACGATTCTCCTCTCCGGAGGGGACGGGGGGAAGGCCGTTGGAATGGTCGATTATGACTTTATAGTCCCGTCAAAAGACACTCCCCGCATCCAGGAAATACATATCATACTAGGACATGTGTTGTGTGAATTGGTCGATTATAAGCTCTTTCATGGCGCCGTGGCATGACAAAAAAAGACTTTACCCCTCTAGATAGATCGAAGATAAAGACATACTCCATAAGTGATAGAACAAGTAAGGTGTCCCTCGACACCATGGCAAAACCTCCAAAACCAAATATTACGTTGAAAGATTTCTTCAATGGACTTCCTGATGTCCTGGCCGCAGGCGAAATTAAAGATGTGATACAATCCGTAGCGAAATCGGTAAGAAATGGTAACCCCGTGATAACAGCGATGGGGGCACACGTGATAAAGGTGGGGCTTTCTCCGTTGATTGTCGACCTAATGGAGAAAAAAATACTTAGCCTCGTGGCTATAAACGGCGCCGGAATAATACACGATTTTGAGTTGGCTTATGCCGGCTACACCTCCGAGAACGTCGATGCCTCATTAGATGATGGGACTTTCGGGATGGCAAAAGAAACGGGAGAGATGCTAAACGGCGCCATCAACGAAGGCGCAAAACGCGGGATTGGCCTTGGTAAGGCTGTGGGGGAGATGATAGAGGGGGATAGACTTCCCAACAGGAATATCAGCATTCTGGCGGCGGGTGCCAGGTTGAATATCCCGGTCACGGTCCATGTAGCAATTGGAACGGATATAATTCATATGCACCCCAGTGCTTCCGGAGATGCCATCGGAAAAACCTCGATGACGGATTTTTTAACACTCGCATCGGCTGTATCGAATTTAACCGGCGGGGTATATTTCAACTTAGGCTCGACGGTAATTATGCCGGAGGTGTTTTTAAAGGCAATTTCGCTTGCGAGAAATCTCGGTCATGATGTTAGAGACTTCATGACGGTGGACATGGATTTCACACGTCACTACAGGCCACAAACCAATGTGGTAAAGAGACCAACATCTATGGGAGGTCGCGGAATCTCGCTCGTCGGCCATCACGAGATTATGCTCCCCCTTCTGTTTTCGGGCGTGGTCGAAGCCCTCTTTGGCGAAAAGGGGGAGTAATTCTCAAAGACGGATGAAGGGGATATTTTTGGGGTAAATGAGATAAGATGATAGCAAAGGCAAAAGATAAAAAGGTCGGCGGAACCGATGACCAAAAAAATGGAAAAAAATCCACCTGTTCTATGGGGTGTCTTGTCTTCGTTGGTGTTCTGGTGATTCTTATCGGTATCGGTATCTTTTCTTTTCATAAGATAACTTCGGAGGCATTTGAGAGTTTCGATGAAGATCTCTCAAAACTAATCCCCGAAGGCTATGAGACACCCGATATGTATAAGGCCATTTGGGATTTAATGGGAGGCGTCATCTCCGGTGAGATTGAGCCCGAGAGGTTTATGAATGTAAGTTTTGAGCTTGCAATTTCCATGATGGACGGGGTCTTGACCTATGAGGAATTAAGCAATATAATAAGGTTAATATACGATCTCGATGGCATGAAAATCTAATGCTGTAGGATATCCTGCGGGTGTTTTATGGTATCAAAAAAGACAATCCTGATTGTTGATGACGAAAAGTTCATCAGGGAAGTTTTAAAAAAGGAATTTACTGAAGCGGGATTCAAGGTAATAACCGCCGTCGATGGAGAGGAAGGTCTGGATAAATTTATGAAGATGAAACCGAACGTGGTCATTGCTGACAAGATCATGCCCAAGATGGGGGGTACGAGGTTTTTAACCAAGGCACATGAACTGGAATTCAGTAAAGATGTGCTTTTCATTACCCTGAGCGGCATGATAAAAGACCCGCCTCACGAGCACGAAACAAATGTCCTCGGTTCCAGGATTCATATTCCCAAGACCACAAAACCTGTGGATATCGTAATTTTGGTTGAACAACTCCTCTCGAGGGATTCAAAAACTTAGGACTTTTTTTGGCAGTATTGGTTTTTGGCCGCCGTTAAGAGAGGCGGTCTTTTATATGTCACTATGAAACTTTTCCCTGTTTTCTTAAAGCTTCTTGGCAGACGCTGCCTCGTTGTGGGTGGAGGGGATGTCGGTACTAGGAAGGTCAATTCCCTCTTGGCATCAGGTGCGGATGTCACTGTGGTGTCTAAAGAAGTCTCTGACGAATTGAAACAGCTGATAAAAAAGGGAGAAGTAAGATATCTGGAGGGTGTTTTTTCACCGGAGCATTTGTCCGGAATTTTCTTGTGTGTCATCGCGATAGACGACAGAAATGTTACGGGGGAGATTGCCGATATCTGTCGGGAGTCGGGGGTGATGGTAAACGTAGCGGACGATCCCGAAATATGCGACTTCTATTTCCCGTCCGTTATCAACAGAGGCGATTTGACCATTGCGATATCTAGCGGGGGAACGTCCCCGACTATGGTCAGAAAGCTGCGCGAAGATATGGAGGATGAGTACGGCCCTGAATACGAATCGGTATTTAAGGTAATGGGCTTTTTACGGGAAACGATTATGGATTTAGGTGTAAGTGGCGAAAGGTTAAAAAAGCTTATGGGGAAGGTCTCATCGATTCCGATGGCTGAAATCATACGCCAGGGCGATATTGAGAAGCTCAAGGTAGCGATAGAAACTGCGATTGAGGAGGAGCGTGATATTTCGGATATCGACATCGGTAAATTCAAATGGTCGGATTTGAAAAGGTGATTCGGGTATGATGGGTATTGACATATTCGTAGTTGGGATCAATCATAAAACCGCCCCTGTCGATGTGAGGGAGCGGATGGGAATAAATCCCGAATCGATGGAGAAATTCCTCTATGGCTTGAGTGAATTCGACGAAATAAGCGAGTGTCTCGTCCTCTCGACCTGTAACAGGGTGGAAATATTAGGTTGTGCGGAAGAAACAAATAAAGCCGTAAATTCTTCGGTAAATTATCTCGGCCTCTTTCACGGCAGAAACCCGAAAGATATGAAGGATTTTTTCTATATAAAGGAGGGGAGCGAAGCCGTAAGCCACGTCTTCAGGGTCACATCGGCCCTCGACTCGATGGTCATCGGTGAACCCCAGATATTCGGCCAGGTCAAAGACTCATATCGTGCTGCCGTTTGTGCACGCACGACGGGGATTATTTTAAACAGGCTCATGCACCGTGCATTCTTTGCGGCAAAGAGAGTCAAAAATGAGACCGAGATATCAACGAGGCCTGTGTCTATCGGCTCTGCCGCAGTATGGCTCGCCGAAGATACCCTTGGCGGCGTTTCGGGAAAGAATATCCTTATGGTCGGTGCGGGGGAGATGAGTGAGGATACCCTAAAAAACCTCTTCTGCTACGATGTTAGATCCATATCGGTGGTAAACAGGACGTGGGATACCGCCTTAAAAATATCGGAAAAGTTCAACGCAAAGGCGATACCTTGGGATGATCTACATACGGCAATTGAAAAATCGGACATCGTGATCACCTCCACAGGTTCAAAGGATAAAATTATCACTAAGTCTCTGATGAACGAAGTTATGGTGAAGAGGTCGAAGAGACCGATGGCGATTATCGACATAGCCGTCCCGAGAGATGTCGATGATGGTGTAAAGGAGATTGAGGGTGTATCCCTCTTTAACATTGACGACCTCGATGGCGTCATAAAGGAAAATCTTAGGAAGAGGGGGGATCAGGCGAAGTCATCGGATAAGATTATAGAAGAAGAGTCCGAGAAATTCATGCGATGGATGGAGTCTTTGGATCTCGTCCCCACGATCGTATCTCTCAGGGATAAGTTCAAGAGGATCGGGAAAGAGGAACTCAAAAAGACCATTTCCACATGGGATGACATCACCGAGGAGGAGAAAAAGCGGCTCCATCGTTTGACCTCTTCCGTCATTAACAAGATACTTCACGACCCCACCGTTTATCTCAAGAAAGAGGCATCGGAGGGAGGGGTGATCACAAAATCTTTAATAAATGAGCTTTTCGGGCTTGTAGAAGGCTGTGGTGACCAGAATCAGGATAGGGACAAGGGGTAGTCCCCTTGCCCTGATACAGGCACAGATAGTTGCGGGGATGCTCGAAAAATCCCACCCCGAAGTAAAAATCACCGTAATTCCTATCAAGACAAAAGGTGACAAGGAAAAGAAGATCGCCCTGTGGAAGGTGGGGGGGAAGGGGCTCTTTGTAAAGGAGATAGAGGCGGCATTGATCGGTGGGGATGTCGACGTTGCGGTCCACAGCATGAAGGATGTCCCATACGCCACTTCCGAGGGGCTTGTGATAGGCGCCGTGCCCAAGAGGGAAGATCCGAGGGACGCATTAGTGACCCGAAATGGGTTCGATGGGGCGGATAAAATTCCGAATGGAGCGGTTTTGGGGACATCGAGCCTCAGGAGGAGGGCAATCATTAACTCTCTCAGGCCAGATATCGATGTCGTCGGACTCAGGGGTAATGTCGAGACACGCGTGAGAAAGGTCAAAGATAAAAAGGTCGATGCCATTATACTCGCGATGTCCGGGATTATCAGATTGGGTGGTATAGACGTCCCGTATGTCCCGCTTTCACCCAGCGATTTCACCCCGGCCGCGGGTCAGGGGGCGCTCGCGGTTCAGGTGAGAATACGTGATCAGGAGCTGGTCACTTCGATAAATAACGAGGAGAGCATGGCCGCCGTATTTTCCGAGAGGTCGTTTATATCAACACTTGGGGCGACGTGTCATTCGGCAGTCGGGGCATATGCAGAGATAAAGGACGGTAAAATTCATCTTATAGGAAGGGTCTATTCCCCGGACGGGAAGATGGTAATCTCAGGTGAGATTTCCGGTGATATATATAGTTTTCCCGAAATGGGTATGAGACTCGCTGGTAATCTAATAAAAAGGGGCGCAAAAGATCTACTTGAGATGTCTCCTGTGTGATAAACAATATCGGATTATATAGAAGGAAAAAGGAAGATTAAAAAACGTGAGAAAAAAACCGGAAAGGTCTTTCTAGTCGGTGCAGGGCCGGGACATCCTGGGCTCTTTACCCTGAAGGGGGCCTTTTGTCTATCTCACGCAGACGTTGTTATATACGACCACCTAGTGGCTAAAGATATCCTTTCCCACGCAACTGAAAATGCAAAGCTCATATACGCCGGAAAAACGGGCGGGAGCCACAGTATGCCCCAGGAAGAGATAACCAAACTCCTTATAAAAGAGGCCAAAGGGAAAGAGAAGATAGTCGTCCGCCTGAAAGGGGGTGATCCCTTTATCTTCGGGAGGGGAGGGGAGGAGGCCCTCGCACTCGCAAAAGAGGGGATACCGTTTGAGGTGGTGCCGGGGATCACATCGGCATCCGCCGTCCCCGCCTATTGGGGGATACCGGTAACACACAGGGGTGTGGCGTCGGCCGTGGCATTCGTGACGGGCCACGAAGACCCGAAAAAGGGAGAGGAATCGGTGGACTGGGATTACCTGTCACGTTTTCCGGGAACCCTCGTGATTCTTATGGGGATTGGGAGGATAAGAGATAATGTCGATAGGCTCATCAGTTTTGGGAGATCGCCCGACACCCCAACAGCCGTGATCTGTCGCGGCACAACGCCTTTTCAAAGAGGGGTATTTGGGAGACTCTCCGAGATAGCGGATTTGGTAGAAGATGCGGGTATCGTTGCCCCCGCGATAATTGTTATCGGTGACGTCGTGAATTTCAGAGATGTTCTGGCGTGGTATGAAAAACTCCCGCTTTTCGGGAAAAGGATCATGGTGACGAGGGCGAGACATCAGGCGGGCGAGCTCTCCGTTATATTGAGGGAGCTCGGCGCAGAACCGATTGAGCTTCCGACTATCGAGATCAGACCTCCATCTGATTTGAAACCCGTAAAAAATGCGATAGATAGAATTCTGGATCGTTCCGCATACGACGTCCTGGTATTTACGAGTCCCAATGGCGTGGAGACCTTTTTCGATTATCTTATCGAAAGGTATTTCGATTCGAGGGCCTTAAGTCAACTTACTATCTGTGCGATCGGTCCCGGGACAAAAAGTAAACTTGCCGATTACGGGATAATTCCCGATATAGTTCCGGAAAGATACATCTCGGAGGATCTCGCTTCTGCGATAATTGATTACCTCGGAAAGACCAAAGGGGGTATAAGCGGGAAAAATATCCTTCTATTCAGGGCCGAGGGCGCAAGAAAGCTCCTCGCCGAGAGATTAGGTGAGGCGGGCGCAATGGTTGATGACATCTCGGCCTACAGGTCAATAATTCCCGATGTAGAGAAAGAAAAACTCCTTGAGGCGATATCGCTATCCGATCTCATTACCTTCGCGAGCTCTTCTGCGGCAATGAATTTGAAAGATCTTTTAGAAATAAATGGAATCGTCAATCGGGAGGGCGGGACAAAAATCCCCCCGACCGTGGCGATAGGCCCCATCACGGCAAATACCGCTAGAGAATCGGGTTTTGATGTGGTGGCGGAGGCCTCTGAATATACTGTGCCGGGTCTCGTCTCTACCTTGGTAAAATACTTTGGTGAGGCACATAAAGAATGATAGGAATCTCGAAACTATATATGGGCTCAGTCGAGGAGTCCGATGTCCTCCGCTACGGTCAATGCTCAAGAGAGCTCCCGTCGCACCTCCTCCAGTTTTCATCTGACAAAAAGCCGGTGGTGGTCTTTAACGCAACGAGGCGGTGCAACCTCAAATGCATCCACTGCTACAGCGAATCGGAAAACGTCGATTATCTCGGGGAGCTAAAAACAGATGAGGCGAGATCGCTGATTGACGACCTCGCATCGTTCGGTTCGCCGGTCATCCTGTTTTCGGGTGGGGAGCCCCTTTTAAGAAAAGACCTTTACGAACTCATCGAGTATTCTGTATCGAATGGGATTCGGGCGGTCATATCAACAAACGGGACACTGATAACGAAAGAGGTGGCAAGGAGGTTGAAAGACCTCGATCTCTCCTATGTCGGCGTTAGCCTTGACGGACTGAAGGAAACACACGATTCGATAAGGAGGGTCAAAGGCTCATTCGATAAGGCGATATCGGGTATCAGGAACTCGATCGAATTCGGGATAAAGGTCGGACTCCGCTTCACGATAAACCGTATGAACATGGGGGAGATATCGGGTATCTTCGATCTTTTGGAGAGAGAAAAGATACCGAGGGTCTGTTTCTATCATCTGGTATTCACCGGCCGCGGAAGGGGGATCGGGGACCTTTTGCTCTCACATGAAGAAATAAGGCAGGCAGTCGACCTGATAGTCGATAAGACAAGGGAGCTTTTCGATAGGGGTCTTGAGCCCGAGGTATTGACCGTCGATAACCACGCCGACGGGCCGTATCTTTATCTGAGGCTCCTAAAGGAAGACCCAAAGCGCGCTGAAGAGGTGTTAAAGTTACTGAAGCTCAATAAGGGTAACTCGTCCGGAGTCGGGATCGGTTGTGTTAGCTGGGACGGGGAGGTATATCCCGACCAGTTCTGGAGGAATCGCCCGCTGGGGAATATAAGGGA
>CAZDOD010000133.1:0-4375 GCA_964506935.1 uncultured Thermodesulfobacteriota bacterium
CCTTTAGTCGAAAAGAGGATGAAAAAGAGCCAGATAAAAGAAAAGGTCGAAAGTAAAATAGAGGATATTAAAATAAGCTTGGGTATTTCCACCCTCGAAGGTGAACAGTGCGTGGAAGATATAATAAATTTAGCCGATCTGGCGATGTATGCAAATAAGGATGCAGATAAGCCCAGTTGAATCAAAAAAAGTGGGATTGATCTTATATAGAAAATCGAAATGAATAGAAAAGAAAAAAGGGTAATAAACGTTGGTACGGTCAAGATCGGGGGGAAAAATCCCGTTGTTGTCCAATCCATGACGAAGGCCGATACAAGGGATATCGGGGCGACTCTCGCTCAGATTGAAAGGCTTTCTGGGGCGGGATGCGAGATAGTTCGAGTAGCCGTAAAAGACAAAGAGGCGGTTTGGGCCTTGGTCGAGATAATAAAGAAAACGAAAACGCCGATCATTGCGGATATCCATTTTGATTTCAGGCTGGCGCTACTTGCGATCGAAGCCGGTGCCTCTGGCATAAGGATAAATCCCGGAAATATCGGGGGTCTAAAAAAGATAAAAGAAATCGTCGATCGTGCCCGTGAGAGGGATGTGGCTATTAGGATCGGGGTGAATTCGGGTTCGATCGAAAAGGACATCCTTGAAAAATCCGGGGGGCCCACACCCAAAGCAATGGTTGAAAGTGCGATGAGGGCAGTTCAGATATTTGAGGAGCTCGGATATACAAACATTAAGCTCTCACTCAAGTCATCAAACGTGATCGATACCATAGATGCCTATAGGATGATCTCTGAGGTGACCGATTATCCACTTCATCTCGGAATAACCGAGGCCGGCACGATATTTCGGGGAGCGGTCAAATCCGCGGTCGGATTAGGAATTTTATTATTTGAGGGGATAGGTGACACGATCAGGGTGAGCCTAACAGGAGACCCGGTATATGAGGTCATAGCCGCATATTCGATACTCTCTGCACTAGGCATCGGAGGCTGGGGGACACAAGTCATAGCATGTCCCACTTGTGGGAGGACTGAGGTCGATATCGTCTCTATCGCAGAGGAGGTCGAGAAAAGACTAATCGGGTATAATCTACCCATAACAGTAGCGGTTATGGGATGTGAGGTCAACGGCCCTGGTGAGGCGAAAGAGGCCGATATCGGAATATGCGGAGGCAAGGGGGGCTGTCTGCTGTTTAAAAATGGGAAGATAATCAGAAAGGTCAAAGAAGAAGAGATAGTAGACGCCCTTATGGAGGAGATCGAAAAGATAAGTGAAGAAAAGAGGGATTTCGCACATATAGATAATTTTGTAAAATGATGCGGTCCAGATATTACCTTCCTTCTAAATAACTATTTTTAATGATACGTTTAAACGACATCCTGGACAAGGTCCAGGCCTATCTCCCTGATTCAGACTTGGATATAATACGCCGAGCCTATGTCTTTTCAGCAAAGGTTCATCAGGGGCAACTTCGATTATCCGGCGAGCCATATCTCACCCATCCGCTGGAGGTCGCATCAATCCTTGCAGACCTCAACATGGATATACCCACGGTTTCAACAGGTCTACTCCACGATACGGTGGAGGATACTTTCACGACTCTCGAAAACATAAGGGAGCTTTTCGGAGACGAGGTCACAACGCTTGTTGACGGTGTTACAAAGATCAGCAGGATGAGCTTCTCTACCCATCAGGAGCGACAGGCAGAGAACGTCAGAAAGATGATCATCGCAATGGCGAAGGACATCAGGGTTATCCTCGTAAAACTCACCGACAGGCTCCACAATATGAGGACGATAGAATATCATCCGCGCGAAAAACAGGAGGAGATCGCTCAGGAGACGATGGAAATCTATGCACCACTTGCGAACCGTCTTGGAGTAGGATGGATAAAAAACGAGCTTGAGGACTTGGCCTTTATGACTTTGATGCCGAATGTCTATGAAAATATTTCAAAAAAGCTCGATCTAAAGAGGAGGGAGCTGAAAAAATATTCCGATGAAGTGATCAATTTTATCGGTGGGGAGTTAGAAAAGAATGGTATAGACGCCCGCCTCCAGAGCAGGATTAAACACGTATACGGCATCTATTCAAAGATGAGGGATCAGAAGATAGAATTTGATGAGGTATATGATATTATCGCATTCAGGGTGATTGTCAAGACACTCAAGGATTGTTACGGTTCTTTGGGCACCCTCCACTCCCTCTGGAAACCCGTTCCCGGTCGTTTCAAAGACTATGTGGCCATGCCAAAGCCGAATATGTATCAAAGTCTTCATACTACGGTAATAGGGCCCCGAGGCGAACGGATAGAGATTCAGATCCGTACCGAAGAGATGCACAGGATTGCGCAGAAAGGGATAGCGGGCCACTGGCGCTACAAGGAGGGAACAAAAGACATCAAGAAAGAGGACGAGAAGAGATACGAATGGCTCCAGAGGCTTATCGAGTGGCAGAACGACCTGAAAGACCCGACCGAGTTTCTAAAGACAATAAAGATGGATCTCTTCCCGGAAGAGGTATATGTATTCACACCGAAAGGTGATGTGAAGGCCTTTCGCAAGGGTGCAACTCCAATAGACTTCGCATATAACATCCATTCCGACATTGGAAATACCTGCGTCGGGGCCAAGGTCAACGGTAAGATAGTTCCTCTGAAATATCAATTGATAAACGGCGATACAATCGAAATTCTTACAAAGTCAAAACAGAAGCCCAGCAAGGACTGGCTCCGATATGTTGTTACCTCAAAGGCGAAGCAGAGGATTAAACACTGGCTTATCGAGGAACAGAAGGAGAGGAGCATAAGTCTCGGAAAAGAGATACTCGAAAAGGAGTTCAAGAAATACGCCCTAAATTTTCAGAAGCTGCTCCGCTCCAAAAAGATGAAAGAGGCTACTGAAAGCCTAAAGACAAAAAATATCAACGATCTCCTCTCAAGGATCGCCAATGCACAGATAACTACAACGCAGGTTTTAGAGTTTTTCGTTCCCAAAGAAAAAATAGAAGAATCAAGGAGGGTCAAAAAAACACCGGAAGTCAAGAGGAAGAAAGATAAAGTCCCTATAAAGAAGACCGGAGTATTAGTCAGGGGTGAGGGAGACGTGATGATTCGATACGCCAAGTGCTGCAATCCCGTCCCCGGTGACGAGATAATAGGATTTATAAGTAGAGGTAGGGGTGTAATAATCCACAAGTCGGACTGTTCCAATATACTCGATTTTCCCGAAACACTCATCATAGAAGTAGAATGGGATGTAAAAGAGAAGAGTATCTATAGCACAAAGATAGCGGTGTTGTGCTCAGACAGAAAGGGTGTCTTGGCGTCGATCACCACAGCCATATCGAATGCAGAGGCGAATATATCAGGTGCAAGGATTTCTACAACGGAAGACCAAAAGGCGATGTGTGAGTTTGAGTTGGAGATTAATGATCTTGAACACCTGAAGAAGGTGATGAGGTCAATTGAAAGCACGCGGGATGTGATCAGTGTTGAGAGGATAAGGTGAGAAATTAGTGCCTCATAGGTTACAGGTTCTATAAAAAGGTTGGTTTTGATTGGTCGGCTTCATAGATGTAGATATCGCGAAAATCAAATCAAAAAAAGGTGGGGTAAAAAGTAGGTTTCATTATAAAGGGCGGTATAATCCGAAAGCTCTTTCGGAGATTATTATGCCTTGACTACTTTTCCCGAGCGGAGACAGCGGGTGCAGACGCTGACCCTGACGTTCCTATTTTCAATTTTTGCGCGCATTTTATGGATGTTTGGATACCATCTGCGTTTGGTCTTGTTATGGGCGTGGCTCACGTTGTTTCCAACCATGGGGCCTTTCCCGCAGATATCACATACACGACTCATATTTTTTTGTCTCCATTAGATAAGAATTTTAAATTCTACCAGTAAAAAATTCAAAAATCAAGAAAATATATGAAAAATTTTAAAAATAATGGGTGTCTTTATGTCGTTTCAACGCCGATTGGGAATCTCAAGGACATAACCATCAGGGCTATCGAGACCCTCAAATATGTCGATATAGTCTGTGCCGAGGATATGAAGACTACGAAGAAACTCCTCTCGGCATATGGAATACGTTCTGAGATTATAAGTTATCGGGAGGAAAACAAAAAGAGGGCGTCTATTAAAATTATCAAAGAGTTAAATCGGGGTAAAAATGTCGCACTGACCTCGGAAGCCGGGACACCACTGATGTCTGACCCCGGAGATCTGCTTATTTTGTCATGTGTGGAAGAGGGTATAAGGGTCATTCCTATTCCGGGAGCATCGTCGATTTTGGCCGCACTGACCGTATCGGGGCTTGATACGTCTCAGTTTGTATTCTTAGGCTTTATCGCAAGGAAGGGGAAAAAGAGGAGGGAA
>CAZDOD010000133.1:4385-7853 GCA_964506935.1 uncultured Thermodesulfobacteriota bacterium
TCTTTTTTTTTTTTTCTTATTTAGCCCATGTTGGTGAAAAACTTGGCGGATTGTTTTTTTCTCTCAAAAAAAAAAAAAAAAAACGACTGTGATATTTGAGTCCCCTCTGAGGGTTATTAACACATTCTCCGAGATATTAAAATATGTAGGAGACAGAGATGTCGCACTCTGCAGGGAACTGACAAAGATACACGAGGAGATAATTAGGGGAAAAGTATCGGATGTATTAAGTGAGATAGAAAATAGGGGGGTAATAAAGGGTGAGGTTATTATAGTCCTTTCTGGGGGAGAGAAAAAAAAAGATGAAAGTTTGGATAGCGAGGCCTTAAGGAAAGAGGTCCTTAAAGCCGTGCGTGAAAATCCCAACGCGGGCTCTAAGGAGCTAGCAGGGATTTTGTCTAAGGACCTTGGTATTTCAAAGAGGGTAGCCTACAAAGAGATCTTGGAGATTAAGAAATAAAATGTTTTGGATTTAAGTTTAAAGAACGTGTATTGAGTTACGCAATTAATTTGAATATCAATTTTTTAATATATTTTTTCCATTTTAAGTAAAATCGTGCCTATAATAAAGGCTCCCTATTCATCCTTTTCTTCTTTTTCTTTTTTCTTCCTTCGCTTCTCTTCCATCTCCATAGTATCCGTGAATTTTCCGAAGATGGCCTTGTACATCTTCTTGTCAGGTTTAATCACTTTTCTGACACCCTCCTCATAACCGATGCTAGTGTAGTATATTGCCCTGTCGAAGAAGAGGACGACACGGTTGTTGAGTTCCAGAGATTGGTATAGCTCGAAGGCGGTAGAGAGTTGTCCGTCTGAAAGGATATGTAGCCATAGATGACGTTTGAGCAGGACCAGTGCGCTTATCACCTCATGAAGGGCGAAGCCTTCATTAAATCTCTCCTCACCCAATTTCATGTAGTAGTTCCTTATTTCGTCCTTGCTTGTCTCTCTCGATATCCAGTGGCTCAACTGACTGTAAACGAGATGGGCACGTTTATACAATTTTTCTTCGGGGAAAAAATGATATGTGGGTGTGGAAGGATTTTCCCTGACCTCTTCGATCCAATGTTTGGTTAAGACATCAGCGTTATTTTCTATAAGATTCACCAGCTTTTCTGATATCATAAAGCCCCCCTAAAATTTTCTAATAAATACCAAGTTATCATCAGGTTTTTTTCTTGTCAATACTTTATTTTTCCTCGAATTCATACGGGATCGTAAAACAGGTTCCCCCCATATAAATATTCTCGAGCAAGACAACAATTTTCCTCGTACCTTTTGGAATCGAGGGAAATATCAAGAGGCCCTCAATGCTGCTTCCGGCCTCTATCTCGAGGTCTGTGTCGTACATCGATTTTTTAAATGTTGAGGCATCCGCATCGTCGGTAAACCGTTTAAAGCTTATCAGTACCTCTGTGTAATCCAATGAGCCCCTGAAATAACTCCCCCCGACGTAGATGCTCGCCCTTCTCGGATTGAAGCGTATGACGTTTTCGGAGCCGTTTGAGAATGTGAGGTGGAAAAGCGTGAAGGCGTCCCTCATCTCCGGTGCCTCCAAAAAAGGATTCTTGAGATCGTGCTTCAAGAAGAATAGATCAATATCAGTGCTGTCCATAAATCTTATCTTTATTTGGGCGTTTGAATCTGAATATTGTATGGTGTTTCCGTCGAAGGAAAAACCCTTGGGGATGGTTTTTTCATTAAACCTCGGGATGAACTTGGCGGGCCTCGTCTCATTGAGGTAGTCGGCGCATCCTCCGAGGAGAAACAGTATCACAGATGTGATGAGAATTTTTTTTGCTGGCAAACTCAATTTACAAAATTTAGTTCGGTTTTGCATTTTCTACACCTGTTTTTGGAAAGACCTGTGTTCCGGGTGGAGTATCCGCGCCTTTCCACCAGGATCTCGCCGCAGTTGGGGCAAAGAGAATTCTGCCCGACGTCGGAGACTATATTTCCTATATAGACGTAGTTTAATCTCTTTATTGCAATTTCATAAGCTTCTATAAGTTTTTCGGGTGGAGTGGGCGGGCTCGGAAAAGAACGGTGCGGAAAATAGCGTGAGAAGTGTAGGGGTATGTCAGGATTGAGATTGGCGATAAAATTGACTAGCTCACCGATATCTTCCTTGGAGTCGTTCTCACCGGGGATGACGAGATTCGTAACCTCAATTAGGCAGGTACTGTTTGATCGACGGATTGTGTCTTTGACCGGATCGACCATCCCCTTGCAATTTTTTTTATAGAATGGATCACGTATCGATTTCAGGTCGATGTTCATCGCATCTATCAGGGGAAGGATTTTATCGAGAGGCTCGGGATTAATAAAACCGTTTGTCACAAGGACATTGTAAAGGCCCGCGTCTTTTACTTTCGATCCCGCCTCCATGAGATACTCATACCATATGAGGGGTTCATTGTAAGTATAAGCGATCCCGATCGAATTATATTTTAGAGCGAGCTTTACTAAATCATCCGGCGATAAAATAGATGCCGGTATCTCGCCGTCAACTAGAGACCAGTTCTGGCAGTAGGAACAAGATAGATTGCAGCCCGAAGTCCCGACGGAGAGTATCTGCGATCCGGGATGAAAGTGGTAGAGGGGTTTCTTTTCTATCGGATCCATCTGGAGCGATGCGGGGCGCTCGAATGTCAGGGCGATGAGCCTACCATCCCGATTTTCCCTGATGCGGCAGATCCCCCTTTTGCCATCCGATATGACGCACTCGTGCGGGCAGAGGAGACACTTTACCTTCCCACCTTTTATCTTCTCGTAAAATTGCGCCTCTTTCATATCAGTAACTTATGGAGAAGTCGGAAAACTCCTCCCTGTATTCCTCCCAGTATATTGTAACCTTATCGACTCTCGATGCGGGCGGCCCCTTGTGGCACCAATCGACGAGCCTTTGAACTTTCTCCCTTTCCCCCTCAATGACGGCCTCTACGTCTCCCCCCGGGACGTTACGCACCCAACCCGTTACACCGATTTTCTTCGCCTCGACCGATGTGCTGTACCTGAAAAATACCCCTTGTACCAATCCCTTTATAAGCACCTTTGCCCTTACATTTTCGCTCACGAATTAGCCTCAAGCATCTTTACAAATTCATCCTCTGAGATAATATTGATACCGAGCTCTTTCGCCCTGTCGAACTTTGAGCCCGGATTTTCTCCCGAGACGAGATAGTCGGTGTTTTTTGTTACAGAAGATGTCGCTCTTCCGCCGAGGGCTTCTATTTTGTCTTCGGCCTCATGTCTCGCCATAGATGAGAGCGCCCCAGTAAGGGCGAACGTCATTCCCGAAAGTTTTTTACCCTTCGCCCCCTCTTTGGGTTTTATCCTTACCGGCTGAAGCTCGTAACTCCTGACGGCCAGCCCCTGCTTTACCATCTGGGAGACTACGGCCTGGGCTTTCTTCTTGCCCAGAGCCTTCTCCACTTCTCTAAGGCTGACCTTCCCGCGCTGCTGAAT
>CAZDOD010000134.1:0-7805 GCA_964506935.1 uncultured Thermodesulfobacteriota bacterium
ACCGCCATTGATGATGACCCATATCCCGTACCCGACCTTTCGTCAAAGGCCGGATGGAAAAGGGTATTTCTAAGCCTGACCAATCCCAACAGGTCCGACGATCCGGATTTTTCCCATACCGATGTTTACTTCAACGATACGAACTTCCCGACCCTGAATTCCGACGGCACGGTATCGGACGGCGAACTCCTGCCTGATAAGGGAGGCACTTTTACGGGAGAGGGGACCCTTCCACCCGTAATCTTCGATTCGAGAACCCTCGAGTCTCCCCCCGAACCTGAGCTTGAGATATTCCAGACATACTATTTCATCGCCGTAGCCTATGATCTTTGCGGGAACACAGCCGACGTCTCAGAGCACACCGTTACACTGTCAGAGCTCTGCGGAGATGACCCCGATTATATAGGCGCCCCTCCCGTTCCCACGGGGCTGACCTCGGAGGGGTGTTATTCTTACGCCTACCTATCTTGGAATCACCAGGGGACTTACATCGTTGATCTCGCAGGTTATCACGTATATAGGAGCGCGGGGAGCACCTTTGATTTAGCTTCCAGCACCGAACTCACGGAAGGTGCCCCCCAGTGGTTTAACTATTTCATGGATGCAGGCGTCGTTGAAGGGGGTACCTATTCCTACGGAATCAGGGCGACCGACTGTTACTATGAAAATATAAGTCCATCGGATCCCGATTATGCCAATGCCAGGATAAACAATATCTCCAATCCGGCGGTGCTCGAGGGGATAAGACCGGGAAGGGTGGCTATGGATAATAACCTTGTCCATGCCGTAACGGGTGACATCACCATATCACCCTCGACCTATTATCACAACACCGTGAAATTCTATATCGAGAACACCAGCGCCTCATCTCTGACTATTACGGATATGTATATCGAGTGGGAGAACCTGTCGGCTTATTTAAGCGAGGTCTATATCGGAGATGATACTCTTAACACTAAAGAAGATCGTGTCTGGAACGGCATCACGTCGTCGGGTGGAATTTCAATTAACAAGACCCTCTTAGATTACGGCTCTCCCGGTTCGGGCTCTGTGGGGATTCCGGTCACCCTAGTTTTTACCGATGAGTATGGGAATGTAGACAGGGATATCGATTTGAGAGAGGATACCATCATAGTCTCAATGACCTATGTAAACAACTCGATGCCATCCACGATAACTTGTGCATTTAATGCCTTTAAGTACGTCCCCCTCGGTCCGACCGTTGTGGGAGTAACACAGGATAAGCCGGCCGTCGCCACGATAGCATGGCCGGTTCCGGGAGACGACGGCACAAATCCGGCAAAACAGGTCATCGTGCCCGGCAGCGTGAGTGTTTCCATATCCGCCCATGTCTATGACAACTCCAGTGTCGGGATAAAAAGTGTAAAGCTCTACTACTATGTTGATGAGCTTTCGATTTATGACGAGGTGACCGGGCCGCCGCCGGAATACGATACTTTCGGCACACTCAACTACACCAAGATAACCATGAACCTCGTCGCGGGAAGTCTCTATAAGAGTTCTTCGAATATCCCGGCAGGTGACGATGTCACTGTCTGGTACTTCATTGTGGCCGAAGACCAGGACGGGAATTTTGACAGGGCTCCGGAGGTAGAATCAGGCGTATACACCTACTACCAGCAGGAAGGAGATGTGTGTAACAACACTCCCGCTCCTCCAAGTAACCTATCAGGATTCGTGGCGGTCTCTGGGGATTCCATCGATCTCGACTGGTCTGCACCGACTCTGAATGAGGATGGCTCCTCAATAAACCTCGATCTTCAGGGATACAACGTCTACAGGAATAACGGGACTGGGTGGGTCAAGATAAACGAGGATATAGTTACCGATATCTTCTATACCGATTCGGACCTGACCGCTTCTGAGCTAAGCACAAAAGACTATAGCTATTATGTGACGGCACTCGATTTTTGTGAGCCCATACCAAACGAGAGCGGGCCTTCCAACCTCTTTACAGAGTGTGAGGGTGCCGCCGCCTGCACCGTGAACGTTGATAAAACCGAGATGAATCCTGGCGACACCTTAATGGCATCCATAATGGTCTGTAACAAAATCAATGGGACACCAAATGAGACCATCTACTTGGATGTCTGTTCCGGCGGCGGGGACGCCGATCCCATAAGGATGTTGGAAGTCGGAGACACAGGAGTGTTCTATATAGACAGCTCTTACTACGGGAGGGATTTTATCAAGACATATCTTATCGCTGACTATCCCGCATCCCCGATTGACCTCGATATCTGGGTTGATCCCTCCGATACCATAACCATCGGCGGATACGAAGATCCCGACCCGTTGGCCCCGGGCCCAGACCACATACCGTACCACAGCTCCGACTGTGAGACCCTTTGGGACGGCACGCTCACGACTTTCGACTGCTCGGTTTTGATCGATGTCGTGGAGGATCCCTGTGCGACCACTCCAAGGGCACCCGTTTTGTCTATCACCGGTGCAGGTAATCCGAATGCCTCCAATGGATGGCTAGAGCTTTCGTGGACACCTCCGACCTTAAATACTGACGGGAGCCCCATAAATGACCTGGTCGGCTATAAGATCTACCGAAGCGACAACGGCAGTGCATTCGTACTGGTAAATACGATTTCCGATCCACTCACTACGACATGGACAGATACCGGCCTCGGCAAGCTCAAAAACAACGAATATAGGTATTACATCACCGCTTTTGATACCTGCTTACCCCCGAAAGAGAGTGTACCGTCCAATACGGTAACCGATCCTTATTGATAGACCATGATTGAGGGTAGCGTATGAAAGCCATAAAGCAGTTTATAAGAAAGGTCAAGGGTGATCAATCCGGTTTGACCCTGATGATCGTCATGCTCTTTTTGTTCTTGATGACGATTCTCGGCATGACGATGTATTTTATGTCAAACACCGACCTCAAAATAAGCAGGAACCTATTTCGGGGTACGAGAGCGTTCTACGCTTCAGAGTCGGGCATAAGCGAGGCGATAGGGAAGCTGAATCTAAATTCTTCCGATCCCAACTACGATGCCCTGATGTTTGATTCAGAACCATACAACACAGGTTGGAGATATCCCCCCGATCCCGATATTACGGATTCGGACATCCCGAAAGTAAGTGGACACCTAAACAACGATGACGAATACGAGTACTACCTGAAATTCAAGATCGACGACAAGGATCTGGATGGAGATGGGATTACCAACGAGATTGTGACCTACGACAAGGGATTTTTCACAAACATCAACTACCCCGATGCGGGAGATGGCTACCCCGTCGTGGAAATAATATCGACAGGAAACTCTTCCGATGGCGAATCGACAATTGTCCTGGAAATCTCAAAGATCCCCTTGGACGTTACGGCCCATGGTGCAATCTCGGCGAACTCGGACGTACATGTGCAGGGTAACTTCGAGGCAAACGGACTCAATCACGACATGGACGGTAATCTCGTGGGATCGGGAGACGTCCCCGGTGTCATCACAACAGTGGATAATGAAACCACACGACAGGGATCGGCCGATATTTACGGTGACCCACCATACAGCGGGTCACCCGAGGCCGGTACATGGGACCCCACAGCTGTCGATGGCGATGGGGAACTCATATATGGGACGTTCCCCAACTCCCCCGAAGAGGCCCTCGGGCTATCCGGTTCGTTGACCGATATGCTCGATCCCGCAAACGTTGATTACTATGGGCCGTATAACGGCTCGATCGGGATGAACAGCGGCAGTGCGCTTAGCGGAATCACTTACATCACTGGGGACTACCCGGGCCCAAAAGAGAACGGCTCAGGTATCTTGATCATCCACAACCCAAACTTTGACCCCTGTAAATATGAGGCATCCAAGGTGTATACTGAAACGGGCGGTGTAACCGTCCTCCCCTGTTACAATGCCTCCTATGACTATACAGACCCGAATAATCAACCAGCGAAGCTGGGAAACTACACCTCAAACGCCACGTTCAAGGGCCTGATTATCGCAGACGTAGTAGACAAGATCGCAGGAACTCCGACGATAATCGGTGCACTAATCTCGCTCTCCAGCATAGATGTACAAATATTCGGCACAGGAAACGCTTCAATCCTCTACAGCTCAGAGGCCCTCAACAATTTTGCATCTGCGGGATTCTCAAAAAAGATAAGCTGGCACAAAGAATAAAAATGGGTTCATCAAAGACGAAAGGGATTGAATTGGAGTCAGTAGAAAGCGCCGCCCGTTTCAGTATCGTTTCACAAAAAAACGCCGGCCCCATAATTTAGATCATCATTTGAACCATCATCGGGGCCGGCAACTTTACCTGCTCGGATTTTTCTGTTACTATTTCCGTAACAGCTTCTTATCAAGCTTGCCAACGGCTGTGAGCGGGAGCTCCTTTCTTATCTCTATCATCTTTGGTACTTCATAGGGGGCGAGTTTTTTCTTGGCAAACTGTATGATATCGTTCTTCAGCTTTTCTTCATCTCCGTCAAAGCTGTAACTTGGCGAAATCGTCATAAAGGCCTTGACAAATTCCGACCCGGGCCGCTCTGGATTCGGGATTCCTATTGTGGCGATAAGGTCGACTGCGGGATGCTCCGTCAAAATATCCTCGACCTTCTTCGAAAATACCTTATATCCGCCGACGATTATCATATCCTTTGTGCGATCGACGATTCTAAGGTAACCCTCTTTGTCGAAAACCGCCACATCCCCGGTATGCATGTAGCCGTCTTTGTCAATCGCGATTTTCGTCTCCTCAGGTTTGTTATAGTACCCTATCATTACCTGCGGCCCTTTTGCACATATCTCGCCCGGTTCTCCAAGTTTTACCTCTTTGCCTGTGGCGGGATCCAAAAGTTTTATGTCGGTGTTTAATAGTGGTAGTCCGATCGATCCCAGTTTCTTCTTTCCCCTATAAGGGTTCATGGTGGTCAGGGGTGATGTCTCGCTCATCCCGTAGACCTCGAGGAGTTTCCCCTTCCCGACGACGGCCTCCAACTCTTTCTGGGATTCCTCGGGGAAGGGCGCCGCGGCGGATATACATGTATCGAGTTTCGAATGATCAATTTTCTTAAACATGGGATTTGCGATCAAGAGCTGGAATAGTGACGGGACATTGACCAAGGATGTCGGCTTGTATTTTGCTATCTCATTACAGATATGTTTCGTATCCCTGGGATTGGCTATCAAGACCTGCGTCCATCCGAGATAGATGCAGTTTTTATTAAAGAAGAGTCCCGCTATGTGGAAGAAAGGAAAGCCCGAAAGTGCCAGGCCCTTTCCCTGCTCCCAGCCCAGCCATTTCTGGACAACCAGGAGGTTCGAGACGACGTTTCTGTGACTTAGCATCGCGCCCTTTGGCGGGCCGGTGGTTCCCCCGGTATACTGGATATAGGCGATATCGTTGGGGGTGATTTTTACATTCGGGGGATCTGCCGAGAATTTGTTCGTCTTGATTACGTCTTCGAATTTATAGACCGTCTTCCCCTTGAGCGGGGTTACCTCCCCCTTGGGTATTTTGCCCAGGAGTTTTCCGAGAAAACCCTTTATTGAAGGCAAAAATCCCGCGACGCTCCCGGCAACCACGACTTTTAATTGCGGGAGTTTTGGTGCAATTCCAACAAGTCTTGCGGCGAAGATTGCGTCGAGCGTAACAAGCCCTTTCGCATTCGAGTCCTTGAGCTGATATTCCATCCCATCCGCCATAAGGAGCGGCGATACACCCGAGACGACACAACCCGCCTTCAGCACCCCCAGCCATGCGATTACATACTCAGGGATATTGGGGAGATTCAATCCAACGACGTCGCCCTTCTTCAACCCGCTTTTGATTAACATATTAGCAAACTTGTTGGCGTAACGATCGAGTTCGGCAAATGTTATATGGGTACCCATAAAAGCGAGGGCGACCTTGTCCGGGAACTTCTCGAAAGTCGGTTTGATGGCGTCAACATAGTTTGTTTCCCAGACCTTGGGGTCTAAATCCTTGAGGCCCTTATCCCACGATTTCTTCCAAAATTTCTCTTGTGCCATACTAAAATACCTCCGAAAAAATTAGATAAGTAAATAGAGTAAATTGAAAATCGACCGAAGTTACAGTAGAATGAAGTAAAATCCTTATGACAATTAACAAAAAAAGTCCTATCGATGTTAAAGATAACTGAAAGGATATAAAAAATCAAGATAAAATAATACCCAAAATATATACTATAAACCCTTTCATATGCCTCGGCTTTTATATGTTGGACGGGATATCCGATTGACTGACCTGAGAATTTATGCGAAAATTGACAACTAACAATACATTTTTGAAGATCTTAATTTTTTATAATGGAGGAGATGAGATGAAAGGTATTTATCATCACCACAGGGCCTTTAGCCGTCTTTTTACACTTATCGTCGTCCCCTTCCTTTTTTTGTCTCTTTCTTGCTCAAAGGATACTGCTTTTGCCGGGACACCCCGAATTATATTTCTTCACCATTCATGCGGCCATAATCTAATCGAGCAGGGCAGCGTCAGGGAGGGGCTTTCGGCCCTTGGCTATGAGTTTTATGATCACGGTTACAACGGCGAGGGTCTAAGGCTAGCCGACGGTTCATATGCCGGGTATAGTTTTAATGTCCCCGGAGACAACACCGATCCCGACGGTTTAGCCACAATCTTCGCTCAACCGCTAAACGATCCGCCGAACAACACTTTCAGTCACCTGATGGAGTATGACGTGATCCTGTTTAAGTCCTGTTTCCCGACAAGCAACATAGAGAGCGACGCCAAATTGGCCGGATACAAATCACACTATCGCCAGATAATGAATCGGATGGCCAAATATCCCGACAAAATCTTTATCATCGTGACACAGCCCCCGGAGGTTCCGAGAAACAGCGATGCCGATGCTTCATCCCGGGCGCGAAGCTTTGTAAACTGGTTGAAGTCGGACGAATATCTGGCCGGACATGACAACGTCTTCGTCTTTGACTTTTTCGACAAACTTTCGGGAGGAGACAATTTCCTCAGGCCCGGATACCGCACAGACGAGTACGACGCACATCCGAACATGAGGGCGAATGAGACTATCGGCCCCCTCTTTGTCTCGTTTATTGATCGGGTCATACGGGAGAACTACACCGGGGCGCTAGGCAGACCCGCAGCAGGTAGGGAAGAAGAGCCCCCTGCACCTGAGATAGAGGTGGACTATTCCCCATCTCCGGCAACAACACATATTGAGACATCGGGCATGATTGACGACTTTAAATCTCTAAAAGGATACTGGGAGTATTACACAGAAGGGGCGGGGTCGAAGGTCGAATATGGTATCGATACAAAAAACGCAATAGATGGAGCCTCCTCACTATTCATACGATACAATATAGTAGCGGATGGGTATATCGACTGCGGGCCCTACTTCGAGTCGCCCCAGGATTGGGGCGGCGGGGTGGGTCTTTCGCTCTGGGCTAGGTGTTCCGATGCGAAAGAGTGGGTTACGTTGACCGTATCTGCCGGTGATCCTAACAATCCTACACCCTTCGTGGTGAATTTTGAGGCCAAAAGGGAATGGACGCTCTACTCCTTTTCATGGACGGATTTCAGGCGTGCGGAGTGGGCCGAGGGGGGCCTTTCAAAAATCGATCCGTCACGGATTATCGGTTTCGGGTTCGGCATTGTTGCGGGAGGTAGTGTAAAAGAGGGTACACTTTGGGCGGATGACCTCAGTATTATTGAAACTTCTGACTAAATGACTATATCCCGAAGATTTCGTTATATAGTTTTTCTATCTCGTTGACTGATTCAATTATGCCCTTTACATCCGAGAC
>CAZDOD010000135.1:0-7756 GCA_964506935.1 uncultured Thermodesulfobacteriota bacterium
AAGGTTTTATCAGGACTAAAACTTAAGGCAACTTTCTTGGAGGAGAATAATAAGATTTTTGACGAAGCAACAGCATATATTGATGATTTAATGCCAGGCTATACATCAAAAACTGTTTTTATAAAAACAGCAATAGGTTTTGTCTATAATGGATATAACAGAGATACAATATTTAAAAATACATACAATGTCAATTTGTATGCAATTTATAAGAGTAAAACATACTTACTAAAAACTTTTTTATTTTCCTCGAATGTTGGGAATTGATAACAAATACATTTTATTCCCCTTAATATAAATAAAATAGTGCTTTTGCAACTTTATCAACAATACCAATAAAATTACATAATCGAACTTTTTAAAGTCAGGGCCAACACAACATACTTGCGAATCTTAATTTTGAGTCAATTACGCTCCCCTTCAAAACGATAAAGGACTCAACCGAAACGTCCCTTTTGTCGGACTAATTTTTCTTTGCCCTTTTCAACTCCATTTCTTTGAGTTCTCTCCTGAGAATCTTCCCCACAGTGCTCTTGGGGAGCTCGTCGATGAACTCTATTATTTTCGGAACCTTATAGGCGGCGAGCCTCTCCTTTAGAAACTCGATCAACTCCTTTTCGGTCAGCTTCTCCCCCTCCTTCAGCACGATAAATGCCTTTACGGTCTCTCCCCGGTATTTGTCGGGGACACCGATCGTGCAGGCCTCCAGTATCTTGGGGTGATCATATATGGCATTGTCCACCTCGACGGGGTAAATGTTGTAGCCACCGGCTATGATCATGTCCTTCTTTCTATCAACTATTTTAAGATACCCTTCATCGTCCAACACCCCGATGTCTCCCGTGTAGAACCATCCATCCTTTAGAGAGTTCTTCGTCTCATCGGGTTTCTTGTAATATCCCATCATTATCTGAGGCCCCTTGATTGCAATTTCCCCCGCCTCCCCTATCTTCATTTCCTTCTTTGCCGTCTCGGCATCGACTATCTTGATATCGGTGTCGGGGAATGGGACACCCACCGATCCCGCCTTTATCTGTCCGCCCCAGGGGGTTCCCGTTGCAACCGGGGACGCCTCGGTCATACCATAGACCTCGACTATCGTGGCACCCGTGAGTTCCTTCAAGTCCCTTATCGTATCCATCGCAAGGGGTGCCGCGCCCGAGAAAAACCCTTTGATAAATGACAGATCCATCTTTCTGAACTCGGGATCGTTTAAAAGACCCACGAAGATAGTTGGGACACCGGGTAAGATAGAGGGCTTATATTTTTTTATGATATCAGATATGACTTTGGGCTCCGGGCGGGGAATCAGGATATTCTCCCATGCCTGCCAGATATTGAGGTTCTGGACGACCGTATATCCCGCCGAGTGGAACACCGGGATCGTCCCGACCATCTGATGCACGCCGGGATCCATATTGGTGAACCATCCCACGATCTGCTGGACGTTGGAGCTTATGTTGGCGTGGGAGAGCATCACCCCCTTGCTCACCCCGGTGGTTCCCCCCGTATAAAGGAGAGTCGAGAGCCCTTCCCACTTGCTTTTATCTTTTACGGGCTCGGAGGAATACTTCTCTATCAGATTCTTGAAAACGAGGATATCATCGGTCTCTTCGACCTTTCTGCACATCGCCTTTTTGACAACGGGAAATAAAAGCCTTTTAAAGGTCGGCAGGTATGAATGAATATGACATACGATAATCTTCTTTATTTTCGTATTGGGCATGATTTTTTGTATTCGGGGCAAAAGAAGCGAAAAGGTAATCATTATAGATGAATCGGAATCGGCAACTTGATATTCCAATTCCCGCTCGGCGAGGAGCGGATTGTTCTGCACCGCTACCGCCCCAACTCGGAAGATCGCAAGATTTGCTATTATCAATTGAGGTGTATTCGGCATACAGACGGCCACCTTGTCCCCCTCTTTCACTCCAAGATCGACAAGTGCCCTCGAAAATTGGTTGACCATGCCGTCGAGCTCCGCAAAGGTGATCCTCTTTCCTATAAAATCGATGGCGACATTTTTTGGAAATTTCTTTGCCGACGACGTCAGGGCGTTAGATATAGTAACTTTCTTGTAATCGATACTCGTTTTGACACCGGGGGCATAAGATTCATGCCACAGCCTTCTTTTCATCTCATCCTCCTGTCTAATTTAAAAAATGAGCGACCGATAAAGCAATTGCAAGTGATAAACTCAACACAATAAGATTAGATATTGAGATTACTCTCATTTAAAATTTGGTTTTCTTCGCTCGGTAAAGGCGGCAAACGCCTCAAAGATGTCCTCCGAGGGAAGGATATTGGCGCTCCTCTGTGCCACGTAGTTGAGGCCGTCGGCAACGCTCTTGTCCCTGCAGTAGTTGATTACCTCCTTTGCCGACATGACCGCAAGGGGAGACTGATCGGCGATCTCCTGGGCCATCGCCTCCGCTCCGGCATAAAGGGCTTCGACATCCTCAAATACCTCATTTACAAGCCCTATCTCCTTGGCCCTTTCGGCGCTGATGTCCTTGGTCGTGTATGCCAGCTCTTTGGCGTGCCCCTCCCCGACGATTCTCGGGAGCCGCTGCAATGTCCCCACATCCGCCACGACCCCCAGCCTTGCCTCCCTCACAGAAAAGGTGGCGTCTTTTGTGGCAAGTCGTATATCGCAGGCGGTGATGATGTCCACACCCGCGCCGATACAGTAGCTGTGGATGGCGCAGATAACGGGCTTTCTGATTCTATCGAATATCGTGATTTTATCCTGTCCCTTTATGATGAACTTCACCATATCGAGCCGCTTTCTCCCCATGATGCCCTTCTCGGCGATGCCCGGAACCTCACTCATGAGATCGAAGACATCGGTTCCAGAAGTGAAACACTTACCCCGACCCGCCAGGATAATGGCCCTTATGTTGTCATCATCGTCCATGTCTTCCATGACGTCAATGATCTCCGCGAAGAAATCCTTCCCCACGGCGTTTCTTTTCTCAGGACGATTCATAAAGACCCACCCGATGTGGCCTTTTTTCTCGATCTCGAAGGCTTTGTATCCTTTCGTCATTTTTTCCCCTTTCGAAAATTAAAAAATTACCTAATCCCATTTCAGGTCTATCCCGCGGTTTTTCGCGCGATCAAGAAACCACTCACCGATATCTTTTACAGGTTCGGCCCTTTCAGATTTCGGCCTCTCCGTAAGGCTAATCGATTCCGTTGGACATGTAATTGTACATAGGCCGCACCCAATACATTTATCTGATATCACCCGAAATGTGCTGTCTTCTTCCAATATCGCATCGACGGGGCAGCGTTCCTCAGAACATACGCCGCAGGCCGAACAGGTTTCAGCATCTATCTTCGCCACGAAGTTGCTCCTAGCAAGGAGATTCTTCGCCCCAAATTCCTTTATTCCCCTGAAAAGGCCGCAGCAGCATGGACAGCAGTTACATATGCCAAATTGTCCGCTCTCGGTGTTAAAGAAGACGTTGTGCACCAGCCCCTTCTCCTCTGCATCGGAAAGAATTTCCAATGCTTCGTCTTTAGTGATGGTCCTCCCCCCCAGGGAAAAATTCTCATAGGCGTTCTCCTCGCGAGAAAAGGTGAGGCACACCTCGAGCGGGTAGCTGCACGGATTGCCCAATAGGGCCTGCTCATTTTTGCAGAGACACTCGTGTATTTGAAACGACTTCGCATCCTCAAGCAACTTTCGAACGTCCTCAAAGGGGCGAATCTCTGATTTGGTCTCGATACTTTCGTTGACGGGAACCACACGAGCGAGTTCCGGCTTGTAGCTCCCGAGGGTGCCTATAAGTTTTGGGAAGTATTCTTCCAAGAGCTCGGATAACTCCTTATCGAGCCTATACATCTGAAATTCATATATCCCCACGATGAACGGCACCTGCATGTATACTTGAATGCCTCCCGATTTAAATGATCCGATCTGCCCCCTTTTCGCCATTGAATACAATATACCCTGCATCTCGTCTACCGGTTTTCCGAGACGCTCGGCAATGATCTCGACCGTCTCGGGATATAGTTTTAGTTTGAGGAACATCTCGGCATCTTCGGGGCTGAAGATCTTTTTCAGTATCTTGATCTCGACCCCACTTCCAGTCTCCGGATAGCCGTTGGGCATTTCGTCCAACCTCTGTCTTAGGCGAATATAAACATCCTTCATAATAAACATCCTCTTCGTTAAGGCCTGGATCTATTGAGTCAGTCAGACGCCAGAACCTTTGCGTATTAAAAACCAGTTACTAGTAACCACACCTCAAAACAATAACAGCTATGGCAGAGGTATCCACTCATTCAAATAATACCCGTAATCATCATACATCGCGCTCAGACTCGGGTATGCATTAGCATACATGATGCTTTGACTTCCACACAAATGGGGGTCAGTACAGGAAAATACACTCTCAATGACGAACTCCGCCCCGAATCCGACATTCATCCCGGTCTCGGATTCATAGTAAGAACGCGTAAGTGTGCGGTATTCTGGCGTACATGTATCCGCCTCCACTTCTATCTGGACATCGGTCACATCCATCGGAACGCCGGGGACGGTCAGCAATATCTTCACCATGTTATTGCACGGCCCGATTGGGTAATCGAACTGCTCCATATATAGCTCTTCCTCGATATATTTGCCGAGAAACCAGTCTCCCTCGGTGTGGGTGAGTTTGAAATCATCCATCTCGGAAAGCCAAAACTTCAATGTCCCTGTTTGATTGATCCCCCCGATCTTCGTGGTCCATCCCGTGCTGACTATGATGCTTCCACCGGCGACCTGATTTATGTTGAAATTCACCGAGATATCCGCCCCACTGTCAAAGACCATCAATATACTGTCTATCAGGTCATCCTTTGAGTAGAACTTGCCCGCACTGCCGTCGTAGTCGTCCGACACCATATCCTCGATACTCGTTATATCGCCGCTTTCGGCGTAGCTTTCGAGATCGTCGAGAAACGCCTTTGCGATATCCTCATAATCCAAATCGAGATAGGATATATACCAAGGCCCGAGCTCGTAAGGGTCGGATTCTGTCCCCATTTCATTTACGGCCTTTACCAAAAGTTCATACTCGATGTCCACCTCCGGGACAAACTCGAATGTCCAGTTCTTCGTTCCGGCCGCAACGTCCCAGACCATCCCGCCGTCTGTGCTGACCTCCACCCTATCTATGGCGTATGCCTCGTCCATTGCTGTGCCGGATACCACGACCTTCCCGTCAAACGAGAGATCACCATTTGTCAGCGTCAAAAGATCATCTACATCCTCAAGGTTTATTATCCTGTTTACAAACACCCCCGTGATATAGGGGGGCTCTATTTCGGTTTCTATCGATACTCCGGCCCCCTCCCCCTTTATCTCCATCTCTTTTAGGAACTCCGCAAGCTTTTTGGGATCGACTCCTACGACATCGCCCGGCTCTTTATCTGAATAGACCAGAAGCTCCTCTTTCGTACATACATCGATTGGGTCGACATTGGGGAAATTCGTCGCCACGACAGAGACGCAATCGCTGATACTGATTACATTGGTCGAGCCGAGATCGGAATTGTAGATCATCCCGAAGTCGGTACCCCTGACCCCCACCGTTGCGTTTTCGGTCTCGATCATAAATCTCGATTCCTTTATGAGAAACGGGTTCACGATCGCCCTGATCTTCCCGCGAAGGAGCCCGAAGGTCGAGGTCGTTACCTTTGTAACTTCAACCATCCCCAGCTCCTTTATAAGGACACGGCTGTTTGGCCCGATCTTGATGATGCTCCCGTCCGATAGCTTCATCTCGGCAGTACCCTCGGTGCCGGTCTCTATCGTATCGCCGACTCCCAGCTTATCCCCCTCGACAAGTGCCAGCCACTTATCCGACCCCTTGTACATCACATCGACAAAACCGCCGGTATAGGTAACTAATGCCTGATGGGGAGTCTCAACCGAGCCCGCATTCCTTTGTCCTAAGCCTATTGAAATTACAGACGCTATAATGAAGATGAAGACGATATATAGGCAGATTTTCGGTGAAACCCTCCCTCTCAAACTCTTTGGATTTCTCATTTATTCCCCCTTACAATCCTGATAATCACAAGAAATATTAAACAATAATTCTCGAAAAAAATCACTAAAAAGTTCCATTTTTTTCAATTTTATATATCAAACTTTAATTATTTCAATCCGGCAAGACTATTTGAACGCCCGAATTTACAAACTTACTTAAATCCCCCGTCCCTTACGAGCGTAATCTTTACTATCTCTGAGTCGGTCAGGACCCTCATCGGAGGCCCCCACGTCGCCGCCCCGCTGCTCACATAGACGTGCATATTCCCGATCTTTTCGTATCCGTAGCCGACACGGTATATCGCATCGGTAATGAGGCTCACGGGGAAGAACTGGCCGTTATGAGTGTGGCCCGAGAGCATGAGGTCTGCCCCCAGTCCCGATATCTCGACTAATTTGACAGGCGTGTGGATCATGACGATGGTCGGGAGGTCTTTATCCCTCCCTTTGAATATCTCCTGAAGCGGTTTTTCTTTAAATCCCCTGTACCTCCTCTTTCCGGTCGGGTCGTCGATGCCGATGATGTTTGCGACCCCCGGTATCGTGACGAGATCGTCCCTCAGCACTTTGATATTCGCCTTCTCCATGAAGGCGACCGATTCTTTGACGCCGACGTAGAACTCGTGGTTTCCGAGGACCGCAAATTTTCCGTATCTCGCCTTAAGGCCCGATAGTATCTCGATCGTGTGCGCGAGGTTGTCGGCGCTCTCGTCGAGGAGGTCGCCGCCGATGAGGATGATGTCGGGGTTCTGTGCGTTTATCTCATCGACCATCCCGGTGAGGCGCTCCTCGCCAACAAGAAGCCCGAGGTGGAGGTCGGAGACGAAGACGACCGACGTCGGGTTTGAGGATTCTTTGAGGTTCGGAAGACCGATCTCGACGTTTTTTATCTTGACGTTTTTTGAGTGGAAGAATCCGAAGAGGATTACTAGGGCGATAAACAGCGCCGTTGCCGAAAAGACGACCCTCCCGATAAACACCCTATTTTCCCTGATAACATCGGGGACGAAGTGAAAGATGAAGTTTGCGAGGCTCGCGATATCGAAGATGATTCCGAGAAGGAATAAATACAGCATCGCCCCGAGCCACAACGAGCCGACCCACGTGATGAAGGAGCAGAGATGGCAGTATGGCGTGTTCCTCAAAAAGAAGCTCGACGGGAACGCCAGCACGATCAGGGTAAAGATAATTATATATGCGGCGAAACCCCAGCCCTCAAGCTGTAGGAGATTGCTCCCCTTGAAGAAGATGTAGAGGTTGGTCAGGAGGTATATTGATATGGCGATTGTTAGAAAAATAACAAATCCTTTCAGGTTTTCTTCCATATATTTTAACACGAGTCCTTTTTGAATAAGTTTGCTATTTTAATACAAATGATGCGTTTTGTTAAGCAAAAACGAGAAAAAAATATAGAATTGCATTACATAGAAAAATATCCCGATTTTTCACATAGTTTTTATTGAATCTTTTTATAATTGCAATTATTTTTATATTATGTATACTTTGTAATTGTCATTTAATAAGCAGTCCTGAAAGGGTTTCCGATAAATGATGTAGTAAGAACTAATTTTTTAAAATTGATATTATCTTGAAAATAATAATATTCTATTAGCTGGTAAAAAATGGAAGAACTCACTGTTTTGTCAATATTGATAACGATATTTATTGGACTACTTTGTATAGTTATAGGTGCTATTATAGCTCATCTAT
>CAZDOD010000136.1:0-7681 GCA_964506935.1 uncultured Thermodesulfobacteriota bacterium
CCTCCCTGTGGGCGAATCCCAACACCCCCGATTTTAGCTGAACTACGATGTAGCAGGAGCCAAAGATCACCTCCCCTATCTTTTCGCCCGATGATGTCAGATCCAAAATGTCTTTTATTTTTTCATAAATCTTCATAGATTAAAATATTATGGAAAATTCTAGAATATGTTTACAATCATCCCATGAAGTGCTATTATATGCAGTTAGTATATCAAAATGAAAATATAAGACAATACATACGATCTGGGAAAAAAGTGAATCCGAAAGAAAATCTCATATCCACCCTGAAAAGGATCGACAGGAAAGGCTACAAGGCCTACGTGGACATCAGGGGCTCCTATGACTACGGGAGGTTCAGTCTATCCGTCGACCATGTACAGGGCGATCCCTTCGCCTCCCCCTCGAGGATCAGCGTGATGGTCAAAAGGAGTGAGGCGGGGTTTGATCCCTCACTCTTTTCCAACCCGGTTCGCAAAATGGCGTCGGCGGACTTTTTGACCCGCCTTTTTCACCACGCCATCCTTCGCACCGTTAAGGGCTCCCGTGGGATGGGAAAGAGCGGGATGGTCTCGATCGACAATCCCGGTCAGGAGGTGCTGAGGCGAAATTCGTGTGTGATAACCGACGAAACCATAGAGGTACGCTTTGTTACTGGTCTCCCCGCCGCCGGGAGGACGATCCTTGGGGACGAGGCGATAGCAATATTTATTGATGAGATACCAAAGATCGTAAACGGCTCACTTTTTTCCAAGAATGTCAACGTGGGAGAGTTTCGTCGCCATGTCGACGCCGTGGAAGATCAAGAGCACTTGAGGTCGATGCTTCCGGACCTCGGTCTCGTTGCCTTTGTCGCAGACGGCTCAATCCTCCCCAGGAGGAGCGGCGTTGACGACAGGCCGCTTGATGCCGGTGTCGTCCCTTTTATCTCGCCTGAGAGTTTAAGGGTAGAGATAGAGCTACCCCACAGGGGCAAGGTTTCCGGGATGGGGATTCCCTCGGGCGTGACACTGATAGTCGGCGGGGGTTTCCACGGGAAGTCAACCCTCCTTGTCGCCCTCGAGAGGGGCGTCTATCCACATATCCCCGATGACGGTAGGGAACTGGTCGTTTGCGACCCCTGTGCGATAAAGATCAGGGCCGAGGACGGGAGATATATTGAGAAGGTGAACATCAGCCCGTTTATCAAAAACCTCCCGATGGGAAGGGATACCGAGAGATTTTCTACCGACAACGCCAGCGGCTCCACGTCCCAGGCCGCAAATATCATAGAGGCCTTGGAGATCGGGGCGACGACGCTTCTGATCGATGAAGATACGTCGGCCACGAATTTTATGATTCGGGACGAGAGGATGCAGGAGCTCATATCAAAAGATAAGGAGCCGATCACCCCTTTTGTCGACAAGGTCGGAAAGCTGAAGGGCGATCTCGGCGTCTCAACGGTTCTGGTCATGGGGGGTAGCGGCGACTACTTCGACGTCGCGGACACGGTCATTGCGATGGACAGCTATCTCCCCTATGATGTGAGCAAAAACGCAAGGGACATCGCCGAAAAACACAAGGCTTCACGGATCGACGAAGGTGGAGAGAGGTTCGGTGATGTAACTCAGAGGGTTCCCAATTCCCGCTCGTTTGACCCGAGCCGGGGGAAGAAGGAAGTCAAGATAGACGCCAAGGGGGTACAGAAGATCCTCTATGGCCGATTGGATATCGACCTCTCCGGCCTTTCGCAGGTTGTCGACATCAGCCAGACGCGTGCGATAGGGAACATCGTTCATATCTACGCCACAAGATATGCGAAAGAGGGCCTGACCTTGGGGGAGGGTATCAGGAAGGTTTTTGAGGAGCTCGATGGTTCAAGAGGAGACGGCGGTCTCGACGTCCTCCTCCCATACAAGGTGGGGAATCTTGCAGCCCCACGGATATTCGAGGTAGCGGGGGTCGTAAACAGGATGAGGACCCTAAAGGTTAAGTAGCGATAATGAATAAAAAAGATTTGGATTCAAGGTTTTTCTCTGTAATCGTTGAGGACCTGGACAAAAGTGTCCGTTTTCTCGACAAAGAAAGGAAGATCCTCTATATCAATCCTTACGGGGAGAGGCTGACCGGATGGCATGCGGAGGAGATAGTTGGTAAGACGTGCGGCAGTTTTGTAGAGAGGCACACCGATAAGGAGGGGAACGAGATCTGCGAGGTTTCATGTCCGCTCAAGTTCTCACTAGATGAGGGAACGGTATCTGAGGGTCATTACTCCTTTAAAGGGAAGGACGGGATTATCTTTCCGGTCGGAGTAAAGATTTTGCCTGTGATGGACTCCGAGGGAGAAATTCTGGGATTCGTGGAGATAATGACCGATGACAGGCCGAAACTCGAGATGGAGGATATGAAGAGGGATATTCAGAGACTTATCCCCGTAGACATCCTCACCGGGCTCTATATCAGGGATAAGATCATGGAGTATTTCGAGGTTAAGGTCGAAAATTCGAGGAGATATGGGTCTCCTTTGGGCATCGTCTTTGTTTCTATTGAAGAAATGGCCTCCATCAGGAAGAGCTTCGGCGAGAAAAAGGTGGAGGAGGTGCTCCAGCGGGTGGGTTATCTGATCAGGATGAACACGAGGAGAGGGGATATCTCGGGAAGGCTCGGCCCGGAAGAATTTCTCATGCTACTCCCCAATACCCTTGGAGAAGATACATATTTTGCCGCAGAGAAGCTAAAGAAGATTATTATGGAGGACTCTAATCTCGTCCTGCCCGGAAAGGTGAGCGTAAAGGTTGGGACGGCCCAATATAACGACGGGGACGATATGAGATCCCTCTTCGAAAGGGCAAAGGCCGAAGTAATCGAGAACGGCTGATGCCCTTATATAATCCAACCAAAAAACCCCCATTTTTTTTGCTTCTTGATCCAGAGACCGAAATGATCGATGCTCGTCTTTTGGATGCAAAAGACTCTAACTTTAATTGATCTAGTCGATGGGAATCCTTAAGTTCCGAGATGGCTTAATGTAATGTATCGAGCGTTAGTGTAGAAGGAGATTTCAGGCAAAGTGTTTTTTCGCGCCCTTTGCGGCCTCCTCGGGCCTGACTATCGTAAGGACCTCGTTGTGGAGCATCTCAAAGTAATTTATATCGCTCGCACCGACGGGTGGGAGCTGGGCCCTCGGCACGATCCTCGCGTGTGTCGGATATGTCAGATTTCCTGAAGGGGATCCGGCAACGGCCGAGTAGATGGACATATTGAAGCTCGCGAAGTTCATCTCGGATAGATATTTCAAAACGGCTGTCATCCCGTGTGAAAAGGCAATAAAGGTCTCTTTTCTCGTTTCTGTCAGCGGGATTCGATCTTCAAATATAGAGATAAATTCACAGATTCCCATCGGGGCGAAGGCCGAAAGCCAGACTATTTCGTCCCCCCTTTTTATAAAACGTTCTCCCCTTTTTTCCTCTTCTAAAATGAGATCATCGAAAAATAGGGTGTCGTTCAGTTCTTTATACTCCTCCGATTTCTTCTTTATCTCCCGCTGGTAGTTTGTGGGGATATCGCCCGCGAGTATCTGGATGTGCGGGTGGATGATACTCCCCCCGGAGAGTGGCATATAATTCATATTGATCGAGAGGTAGATACATTCAGGGCTTTTACTGCATACCCGTTTCAGGTAATCTTGTGCATTCAGGAAAGAATCACAAAGGACGTCGACATCGAAGGAATCGATCGCTACGAAGTGCTCGTCGCCCACAACTCCCACGGCGCTGTTTGCGTCATAGGGAAAGGCGTTTGGGAAGATGATGGAGCTTCCCGAAACGATCCTCCCATCGGGATAGATGTCACCTGTAAACTTCGGGGTCCTTTCAAAGACGGCCGGCTTGCAGAAGGGGCAGTAAGATTTTGTTGCCTCGCCCAGTGGTGTCTGGTCGGGAGGCGGTGGGAGGATCACGGGGAAATAGATAATCCTGCTCGTTTTTCCCGTAAGGGGGTCGGTTCGGATCTCGGTGGGCCTCTCTGTCAACTCGAAGTTGTTGAATGGGTCGAAGAATATGGAGTTTTTTGTTACACTCTTAAATTCCATTTTTCGGACCTCTTTTTCTCGTTTTCATTATATCATTTTTTTTGTTTTTTATCTTCAGGGCTACTTGATAAATTATATATAAGAGGATAATGCCCGAAAGGATTGCGATTGCGGCCTTGGAATATAGCTCCAAAAGGGCTTTGAGTTCCTCCCAGCGATATCCCAAGCGATTGCCTAAGTAGGTGATGCAGGTGTTCCAGATCAATATGCTCAAGAAGCTGTAGGTTGAGACCTTAAGTAGCGGCATCTTCGCGATACCTGCGGCTACGAAGAAGAACGAGCGAAAGCCCGGGGCGAATCGATTTAGGATGATAACGGCGCCCCCCCTTCGACGAAAGAAACTCTCAAGGGAGCGTACCTTGGATGGTGAGAAGAAGGCGAAGTTCTTCTTGAGGAAATATTTTCTCCCTTTGGTGGCACCGAATGCGTATACGCAGAGCGACCCGAAAAAACTTCCTAGTGTGACCGAGATAAAAACTGCGGGGATGGGAAGAATGCCCCTGCCGGTCAAAAAAGCCCCGAACAGAAGCACGGTGTCTCCTGGGAACGGGGGGAAGAAATATTCGATCGTGGCCGAAAAGAACATAAAGACGAAGACGATGGGTAGCGTCTCCGTCCTCATGAGGTCATAGAAGAATTCCATTTCGAGAATCTAAATTTCCAATATAGTCTAAGACAGAAATCTCAAACTGACAATCCAAAAAAAGGACAAAAAGGCCCGATTATTTAACTTCCTCTATTTTTTTATTTGCAGGGACCTAACTTGTTTTATTAACTCTCCACTTTTTTTGGGGAAGTTAGAAAAAGGGGAATTTTACTTGCCCCCCCTGTCCGATGGCTTATGGTGATTTTCATAAATAATAGGGCATCGGCCGTTTCAGAGGGGTATCGATATCTTTATTTTTTAAAAAATCGAGAGATAGTATAAATTATTCAAACTTAATTTGTAGATACAGATCTTTGAGACTTCAGCGGCCCTTTTTTATACCGAGCAACTCATGCATCTGTTCTATCCTTTCCTCTGTATCCCACATCTCGGCTCCGACCGATTTTTCAACGATGACTCCTTTCTTGTCGATGATATAGGTCGTGGGGATTCCCATCACTAGGTAGTTTCTTGCTACGGTTTGTTCGGGATCGTGGAGGATGTCAAAGGTGTAGCCGTTTTTTTCTATGAAGTCTGAAAGTCTATCGGGGCTTGAGGTGTCGATGCTGACCGCCAGGATTATGAAATCCTTTCCCTTCATCTTCTCCTTCATTTTCTCCATTGAGGGCATTTCGGCCCGGCACGGCGGACACCATGTGGCCCAGAAATTGAGTAGGACGATTTCCCCCCTGTGGTCTGAGAGCTTGACTTTTTTCCCATCCAAATCCTTCAGGATAAAATCGGGGGCCGAAGATCCCACACTCGCGATATCCGAGGCCATGAGCAGTGTATCATGCTTTATCGAGATCCCGGCAACCGATACCAACGCAAAAACCGATATTACGCCGAAAATCCCGATAAGTTTTGACTTCTTTTTCATGCTGTCACCAATAAAATAACGTATTTTACTAATATATCATAAAGACGCCATATTGACCATCTTTTTTTCGGAAACGATTGAATTTTCTGGTATAATTTCAGTTCGATTGGATTTATGTCGGATCTAATATGGTATATAAAATCAACGATATAAAAAAGAGGATAGGCGAGATACGGGACTATCTGAAGTCGCTCGGAAATTTTCTCGTGGCGTTCTCGGGCGGGGTCGATTCGACCCTCCTTCTTCATATGGCAAGGGAGGTCTTGGGTGAGGGAGCGGTCTCGGTGACCGTCGATAGTATTGTTTCGCACGATTTCGATATCGAGTGGGCGAAGGCGGAGGCCGAAAGGGCGGGTGTTATTCATATGGTATTGGAATTCACACCCCTTGATATTGAAGGGGTGAGAGAGAATATGCCCGACAGGTGCTACCAGTGCAAGAAGACGCTTTTTAGCCTTATCAAGAAAGAGGCCCAAAGGCTCGATATCGATTTTGTCGTTGAAGGCACAAACGCGGATGATCTTAATGACTTCAGGCCGGGGATACGGGCGCTTTTGGAGCTTGGGATAAAATCCCCTTTTCTTGATCTCGGTATGAAAAAGGAGGAGATAAGGGGGATCTCGAGGGAGATCGGGATATCAGGATTCGAGAGGCCTCCGACGACGTGTCTCTTGACGCGGTTTCCGTATGGTGAGGATATCACGATCGAAAAGATTGAGCGTGTGAAGAAATCCGAGGTTTTTTTAAGAGACCTGGGTTTTAAGACGTTCAGGGTTCGTTCCCATGGTGATCTGGCAAGGATCGAGGTGGGGTTAGGGGAACTTCCCCTCTTTTCTAACGAATCCCTTTCCAACAAGATCTTGATGGGAATAAAGTCGGCGGGATTTTCTTATGTGACCATTGACCTTGAGGGATACCGTACGGGGAGCATGAATGAGTGTTTGACGGAGTTGGATATAAAATCGAAACACAGGATTCATAACAGAGAAGATTAGTAAAGTGTGTGATTAGATGGATATAGCTGATTAAATTAGCTAATAAAAATTAAGGGGCCACTGCCTCTAAAATAGGAGGCACGGGCCCCTTTTTGGGCTAAATTTCGCTTTTCAGACAACCGGAACTAGTTTGCGGCCGATTGACCTTTCGATTCTGAGACGCTTTTATTCAGCTCATCTAACAGGACGTCTATATCAAGGCCGTGGACCATGGCACCCTCGCTCAGGTTTTCCATCCTCGCCGCGGGGCATGCAAAGCATCCGCCCTTGAAGTATTTGCGGAAGACATCTGCGGTCTCGGGGAAGTTCTCCATAACCTCGAGTATGGACATATCGGCCGTGATTTTCTTTTTGGAATCTCCCATATGCTTTTCTCCTTTTCTTTTAAGATAATACCTGTTTGTTCAAATTTCAATGGAATTTTCAATAATAATGTTCCTTTGTCGTAAAAAGGTCTTCGAAGAAGTTGAGGAGCCCGTAAGTAACGCCCCTTTCCACGAGTGAGGACAAGAGCGGTTTTTTCGGCTTCATGTAGATCACCTTTTCGGGATGAACCCCGACCTCTTTCGCCAAGTTTTCTTTCGCCCCGCGAAAGTCGCACAGTGAATCGACCAGCCCCAAATCCAACCCCCTCTTTGCGGTGAATATCTCGCCCGTGGCGATCTTTTTTACGCGATTTTTATCGAGGCCCCTCCCCTTTGAGACAACCTCGATGAAATCCTCATATACCTCGCGGTTTATCGCTTTGATCTTCTTTTTGCCCTCTTCGGTGCTGTCTTTAAAGAAGAGGCTCTCGTCCTTCAGCCTACCTTCTTTTATGACCTCGACCTTGAGGCCAAATTTTTTCATCACACCCGAGATCACCGGTTTTAGGGAGAGGACGCCGATGCTCCCGACGATCGCCGAGGGTGGGGCGAAGATCTTTTCGGCTGCGGCTGCGGCGTAGTATCCACCCGAGGCGGCCATGGTCGTCCAGACGAAGAGGCGTTTTTTTTCTTTGAGTCTCAAAAGCGCCATGTAAAGTGCTTCCGAGGCGGTTATCCCGCCACCCTGACTTGAGAGCTTTAAGATGACGCCCTTTACCCTGCGCATT
>CAZDOD010000137.1:0-7673 GCA_964506935.1 uncultured Thermodesulfobacteriota bacterium
TTCTGGATGCCGGTTGAGGCCTCGACCGGTTGGGTGACGCGCAGGCCGTTCTCGATCTCGGTCAGCGCCAGCGGGTCGTCGTCGGGCAGATAGGTGCGCCGGGGATCTTCGGGCGCGTACCACAGGCGGTGCCCGCCGTGCAACCAATAGAGACCAACGCCGGGACATTCGAGGGTGTACTCCGGCAGTTCGGCGAAAAGATTCTGACCACCCGGCAGCGCCAGGCCGAGAACGTCGCCCCACCGAGCGGGTCAGCCACAGGACCAGCGCCTCGTTCTCCAGCCTGACGCAGTCATACCCGGCGAAGCGTGCCTCGGTACGCGCGACCATGCTAGCGCACTCCGAGCAGCAATTCGTTGACCAACTGGTCCAGCTTCTCGTACTTCATCCCGCGCTGCCCCAGGGCCACCCGGTCGAACTGGTAGGCCTTGAGAGCGTTGGCCTTCCGGGACGAGTAGGCGCCCTTGAACTCATCCATCGAGCCGTCGTCAGCCTGGATCCCGGCCAGCAGGCCCTGGATCTCGGCGTCGGCGTTGAATTGCTCGGCCTTTTCCTTGAGGATGAGGTAGGTCCGCATGCAGCCCCGGGCAAAGTCCTTCACCCCTTCCACGTCCTCGGTGCGGAAAGCGTGGGCATCAAAGTGGCGGCTGCCCTGGTAGCCCACGCCCTCCAGGAACTTGACGAGGAAGAAGGCCTGTTTGAGGTTCTGCGCGCCAAAGCGCCAGTCCTGGTCAAAACGGGCATAGTTCTGGTCGTTGAGGTCGATGTGGAAGAGCTTGCCCGCCTCCCAGGCCTGGGCCACGGCGTGCATGAAATTCAGCCCGGCCATCTGCTCGTGGGCTACCTCGGGGTTGACGCCCACCATCTCCGGATGGTCTAGCGTCTCGATGAAGCCCAGGTAGGCACCGGTGGTCGGGAAGTAGATGTCACCGCGCGGCTCGTTGGGCTTGGCTTCCAGGGCGAACTTGAGATCGTAGCCCTGGTCGAGAACGTAGCCGCACAGGAAGTTCAGTGCTTCACGGAAACGCTTGATGGCCTCAACCGGATCCTTGGCCGCGTCGGTGTCGATGCCCTCGCGCCCGCCCCAGAAGACATACACCCCGGCCCCCAGTTCGACGCCCAGGTCGATGGCGTTCAAGGTCTTCTGCAAGGCATAGGCCCGTACCTTTGGGTCGTTGGCCGTGAACGCGCCGTCCTTGAAGACCGGGTTGCCAAAGAGATTAGTAGTGGCCATCGGAACGACAAGCCCGGTATCGGACAGCGCCTTCTTGAAGGCATTGAGGATGGCTTGACGGTCAGTGTGTGTGGCGTCAATAGGAATGAGATCGTTGTCGTGGAAGTTGACGCCGTAGGCGCCCACCTCGCCTAGCAGGTAAACGATATCGGCCGGCGATAGGACAGGCCGCACCGGCTGGCCGAAGGCATCCCCGCCTGGGTTGCCCACGGTCCACAGACCAAATGTGAATTTGTGTTCTGGTTTCGGTTCGTGCATCACCCTTCCTCCTGTTCGACTTGTGCTATGCTGAAGAACGTCTTGTCGCGGCCCACTTGTGCCGCCGGGCCGATGATTTCGAGATGGCCAGTCAGGGGAAGGCAGTCAGACGCACTGCCAACCATCAGGTCTATCGTGCCAGGCTGGACCACCTGGCGCACATCTTTGTCATAGATCGCCAACAGGTCGGTGTGCAAGACAAAGGTAACCCTCTTCCTCTCGCCTGGTTTCAGCGTGATCCGTGCAAAGCCCTTCAGCTCCTGTTTGGGGTGGGGCACGACTCTTTGCTGATGGTGAATATAGAGCTGCACCACCTCATCACCTGCCCGATCCCCGGCATTAGTCACATCGCAGCACACAGTGACTTGATCCCCGGCCTCAATCTCGCCTGGGTTGATACTCAGGTTTTCAAACAGGAACTGAGTGTAGCTCAGCCCGTGTCCAAAGGCAAAGAGCGGTTCGCCGTCAAAGTATCGATAGGTGCGGTCCTCCATCCGGTACTCATCGAAAGGCGGTAGATCCTCCACCGACCGGTAGAAGGTGATGGGGAGCCGCCCGCCCGGATTATAGTCGCCGAACAGCACGTCAGCCAGGGCATCGCCACCCGCCTGGCCAGGATACCAGGCCTCAACGATAGCCGATATGTGCTCGGCGGCCCAGCGGATAGCCAGAGCGCTGCCGTTGAGCAGCACCAGCACCACCGGCTTGCCCAGGCTGTGCAGCTTTTTGAGGAACCTCTCTTGCAGCGGCGGCAGTTCGATGCTGGTCCGGTCGCCACCGGCAAAGCCATCCACCTGCACCGGCATCTCCTCCCCTTCCAGCCGGGGAGAGAGCCCCATCACGGCCACAACCACGTCTGCCTTGCTGGCTGCCTCCAGGGCGGGCGTTTCGTAGTCCACACCGGGCCGTGCCCAGAAAAGCCGAGCTTGTGGATCCAACCCCTGGCTAAAGCACTCCAGCCGTAGAGGATAGGATCGGCTGCCCTCTAGCTCCACGTCTTTGCTCCGCAATACAGGGTGGTGCATGTCTTCGTGTTCGACGATCAGTTCGCCGTCCAGGTACAGCTTGTAGCCGCTGAACCCGTCGACGCCGAGCCGATACGTGCCGCTGACCGGCGGCACAAGGTAGCCAGTCCAACGCACCGAAAACCCACCTCCCCATTGTCCGGTCAGCGGCGTGGTATCCTTCCAGATGAAATCAACAGTGCGATCTACCCGGATCAGCGCTGGCTCGCCCTCAAACCCTGGGCTGGCATAGTAGGCGGCTGTCAGGCCCGTCTGCCCTGCGTCCGCCACTGCCGGATGGAGAAACGCAGGCGGGATGATCTCAAGGAGAGGCGCTCCATCGACCAGGCCGCAGCCCTGCGCGTAGTAGAGCCTGGTCGACGGCGACAGCTTCTTGCGAATCCCTGCCAGCGGCGTGACCGGCTCCGCCGGGGTGCCGCTGTAGTTGCCCGCCAGCACAGCCAGATCGTCGGCATTGGGCCCGACGACGGCGATGGAATCGAGGTTCTTGGATAGGGGTAGCAGACCGCCCTCATTCTTAAGCAAGACCATCGATTCTCTGGCTGCCTGCAATGCCAGCGCCTGGTGCGCCGGCGAATTGATAACCTTGTAGGGAATCTGAGCGTAGGGCACCTGCTCCAGCGGGTCGAACATGCCGAGGCGAAAACGGACGGTGAAGAGCCGCTCGACGGCGCGGGTGATGGTTTCCTCGGAAATCAGCCCTTGCTCCACGGCTTCCAAGAGGGCGGGGTAGACGCTGCCGCAATTCAACTCGCAACCGTGCTTGACGGCCAGAGCTGCCGCTTCGGCGGCGGTGGTCACGACTTTGTGATGCTCGTAGATGTCGAGGATGGCCCCACAGTCAGAGACAACGTAACCATCGAGCCCATCCGGCCCACCAAAGCCCCATTCCTCACGCAGAATCCGTTGGAGGAGCGTCGGGCTGGCGCAGGCCGGCTCGCCGTTGACGCGGTTGTAAGCGCCCATGACCGAGACGGCCCTGCCTTCTTTGACGCAGGCCTCAAAGGCGGGCAAGTAGGTGTCTCGAATGTCCCGCTCGCTGACGACGGCGTCAAAACGATGCCGTTCCTGCTCTGGGCCGCTGTGGACAGCATAGTGCTTGGGTGTGGCGACCAACTTGAGGTAGACCGGATCATCCCCTTGCAGCCCTTGTACAAATACTACGCCCATCTGTGCAGTGAGGTACGGATCTTCTCCGTAGGTCTCCTGCCCGCGTCCCCAACGCGGATCGCGCACGATGTTGATATGCGGCGACCAGAAGGTTAATCCGGTATAGATCTGCCGCAGGCCCCGCCGGATCGCCTCGTGGTACTTGGCCCGGCCTTCATCAGAGGTGGCGACGGCGGTGCGATGCATCAGGTCGGGGTTCCAAGTCGCCGCCAGACCGATGGCCTGGGGAAAGACGGTGGCTACGCCCGCCCGCCCGACGCCGTGCAGGCACTCATTCCACCAGTTGTAGGCCGGAATGCCCAGCCGCTCGATGGCAGGGGCGTCAAAGACCATCTGCGAAACCTTTTCCGCCAAGGTCATCTGGGAGACCAGATTTGCTACACGTTCTTGTAGGGCCGTTGTCGTGCCTTTGTCCACAGGTTACCCCGGTATGCTCGAACCAATCGAATTCCGGCTTAAAATACGCGAAACGCCGCAGTCACAGGCGTGGGAGCGCCCAACTCCAGACCGCGCTTGCCGGGGGAGCAGCCACCTACTTCCAGGCGGAACGCTCCCGCTTCCAACTGTAGCTCACCCTGCTCGTCAAAGAACGACATCATCTCCGGGGTCAGGGTAAATGGCAGCGTGCGGCTCTCACCCGGCTGTAGGAAGACGCGCTCAAAGCCCACCAGATGCTGCTGCGGGACGGGAGCCGAAGCTTCCAGATCACTCAGGTAGAACTGCACAACTTCAGCCGCGGCGCACTCGCCGGTGTTGCGCACCTGCACGCTTAGGCTCAAACTTTCTCCAGCACTCACCGCAGATTTCTCCAGGACGAGTTCCGCGTATTCGAAGCGGCTGTAGCCCAGACCAAAGCCAAAGGGATAGAGCGGTTCTTGGGTCATGTAGCGGTAGGTGCGCCCATCCATGGCATAGTCTTCAAAGGGCGGGAGCTGGTCGAGCGACTTGGGGAAGGTGACCGGCAGCTTGCCCGCCGGGGAGACATCGCCGAACAACACATCGGCCACGGCTTTGCCCCCTTCCTGCCCGGGGTACCAGACGAAGAGGATGGCTTCCACCAGATCCTCTACCTCACCCAAGGCCAGCGGGCTGCCGCCGGTGACCACCAGCACAATCTTGGCTCCAACCTCCGCGAGCTTTTTGATATAGTCGACCTGACTGGAGGGCAAGCTGATGCCGTCGCGGTCGCCGTTGTTGGGCGTGAGCAGCGATTCGCCTTCCTCGCCTTCGAGCAACGGGGAGGACCCGACGCAGGCGACGGTCAACTCGGCCCTCTGGGCCATGTACGGCGCCCAAGTTCTTTCCAGCGCGTTGGGATGCGTCAGCAGGGCGCCGGGGTGATACTGCATGCCCATACTTTCGGGTACGCGCCCGGTGAGACCCTCCAGCAAGGTGCTCATCTGGTCGTTGAAGCCGTAGTAGTTGCCGAGCAGCACCTCCAAGCTGGTGGCGGAGGGACCGGTGACCAGGATGTTGCGCGTTGTAGGCCGGATCGGCAGGATGCTGTTCTTGTTTTTGAGCAACACGACCGACTGTGCTGCCGTCTGGTAGGCCAGTAGGCGGTGTTCCGGGCAGGCTACCACGTCCATCGAGATCGAAGCAAAGGGAACCTCTTCCGGCGGATCGAACATGCCCAGCTTGAAGCGTGTGCCCAACGTACGCGCCAAGGCCCGGTCCACATCGGCCTCGCTCATCAGCCCGCGGCGGATAGCCTCGGGGATCTCGTCGTAGACGTTGTCGCAGCCCAGGTCGCAGCCGCGCTGCAACGCCAGCGCAGCCGACTCGGCTGCGTCTTGCGTCACTTTGTGGTTGGCGTGCAAGTCGGTCAGCGCCCCGCAGTCGGAGACGACGTGTCCCTGAAAGCCCCACTCCCCGCGCAGGATGTCGTGCAGCAGGAGTTGGCTGGCGCAGCAAGGTTCATCCAGCGTGCGGTTGTAAGCGCCCATCACCGCTTCGACCCTGGCGTCCACGACCAGTTTCTTGAATGCCGGCAGGTAGGTATCGTAGAGATCGTGACGCGAGACGATGGCGTTGAAGATGTGACGGTCCTTCTCCGGGCCGGAATGCACGGCGTAGTGCTTGGCGCAGGCAGATGCCTTGAGATACTTGGGATGGTCACCCTGCAGCCCGCGCACAAAGGCAGAGCCCATTTCGCCGGTGAGGAAGGGATCTTCTCCCCAGGTTTCCTGTCCCCGGCCCCAGCGCGGATCGCGAAAGATGTTGATGTTGGGCGACCAGAAGGTGAGCCCTTGATTCAGGTCGGTGTGGCCCTTGCGGCGCAGCGCCTCGTGATATTTGGCGCGTGCCTCATCGCCGATGGCGGAGGCGACTCGCTGTATCAACTCTCGATCCCAGGTTGCCGCCATGCCGATCGCTTGCGGGAAGACCGTTGCGCGCCCGCTGCGTGCCACACCGTGCAACGCCTCGTTTGCATAGTTGTAGGCCGGGATGTCCAGGCGCGGTACTCCCTTGGCCGGATGGCTCATCAGGCCCACCTTTTCTTCCAGGGTCATCCGGGAAATCAGGTCGGTTACGCGTTCTTGAACGGTCAGTGTCGTGTCGTTCTTCACAGGTCACACCTCAATCCCAAGATATTCGAACCAATCGAAATCGGCGTTGTTCGTACTTGGCTGCCCATTACTGCTGGCATACATGGCAATGTAGGTCCCTACAAAGCCGCCCGCAACGGGCGTGCTCAGAATTCGCCCGTCTACATCCTGGGCGACCGGAATCCACTTGCCCGATTCACTGGCGACGCAAAAGCTGTATGCCTGCTCGTGAGCCTCTACCTTGAGATATAGTCTCCCAGGCTGCATGGGCTGCTCGCAGAGGATCTCTTCCACCCCTTGTGCCCGCTTGATCAAGCGGACGACAACTTCGGTTCCCAGGGTGACGACCAAGCGGAAGTGGAAATCGCTATTCTGTAGAAGGGCGAGGCCGGCACACTCATGCGTGGTCTGTGGCGCAAACTCGAGGGCTGTCTGTGCTGAGAAGCAAATGTGCTGTTGTCTGCGCCCGACAAAACTTGGAGATGCGTGCTCAGAAAGTCGCTCGGGCCGGAGCCGCAACCGCAGGTAGCCAGGGCGCTCACTCAAGCTCCAGAACTCATTGCGTGGGGTGCGTAAGAAGTTCCATTGAGGAGCTAGAACCGGACGTTCAAAGTTGTCACAGGCCGAGGCGGTGGGCCAGCGGCACTCAGGCAGGTCAGGAACCGGATAGGAAGACTCGATTCGTCCTGTTCCGGGGCTTACGATGGGCCAGCCATCCTCCCAACGCACGGGGGCCAGAAAGGTTTCTCGGCCCAGATTGTAGAAATACCCTCCATAAGGCCGCATGGCGAGCATGACCATCCACCACTCACCGGTCTGCGTCTCGACTAGATCGGCGTGGCCGGTGCCCACAATCGGATAATCCAGTCCTAAATGGCGGTGGGTCAAGATCGGATTGCCGGGGTTTGCCTCATACGGCCCGGTAACCACATCGCTGCGCGCGATGGTCACCGCATGATGGTGTCCCGTCCCGCCCTCAGCAATCATCAGGTAGTAGTAGTCCCGTATTTTGTATATGTGAGGCGCTTCAGCCCATCCCGCCCGTTTTGCTGCTCCGTACCAGAGGATCCGTGGTTCCCCTACCAGGCACATGTTTTTAAGATCCAGTTCTTGTAGCCAGATTTCCTTGTGCCCATGGTATTGTTCAGGAGTAGCTGTGCGATTGCCGACATACCAGACGCGCCCATCATCGTCGAAGAATAGGGATGGGTCTATCCCTGGCGCATTCTCCAGCCAGTAGGGCTCTGACCATGACCCGGCCGGATCCGTGGTCGTGACGATAAAATTGCCTGCTTTTGCTTTCCCATCTACGAGCGTATTGATCACGTAAAAGACACCCTGCGAAAAGCGGATGGTCGGCGCGTTCAGACCGCCAGAAGGTCGTATGTTGTCGAGGGGCAGTTGCGACGGTCGGTCCATGACGTGCCCTATTTGGCG
>CAZDOD010000138.1:0-7663 GCA_964506935.1 uncultured Thermodesulfobacteriota bacterium
AGATTACGGCGGGATGGATTACTATATAGTTAATATACTTGGCGTTTCACCTGAAGTTCTTTTTGATGTTAGAGATAATCTTATAGAGAGATAGGAGGCTTTATGGCAGGACCTTTACAGGATGTAAGGATTGTAGACTTCACGAGGCTATACCCAGGCCCGTTCGGGACACAGCTCCTCGGAGACCTAGGAGCCGACGTTATAAAAGTTGAGGACAAAAACAGCCCGGATTACATCCGTCTCTTTCCGCCCCTGTTCAACAAAGAGGGGGCGGGATATATGGCGGTGAACAGGAACAAACGGAGCTTTGCCATCGACATGAAGTCCGAGAAGGGGAAAAAGCTCTTTTTTAAGCTCGTCGAAAAATCCGATGTCGTGGTCGAGCAGTACCGTCCGGGTATCATGGAAAAGATGGGGCTCGGTTATGACAAGGCGAAAGAGGTTAATCCAAAGATCATATACTGTTCGATTACGGGCTTCGGCCAGACCGGGCCCTACTCGCAGATACCGGGCCACGACCTGAACTACATGGGCCTTGCGGGGATCACGGATCTGATCGGCGTAAAGGACGGCCCCCCGGTCGTGCCGGGGATTCAGATCGCCGACGTAGCCGGGGGAGGGCTGATGTCGGTCATCGGAATACTCTCCGCCCTGGCGGCTAGAAACAGGACCGGAAGGGGTCAGCATATCGATGTCTCGATGTTTGACGGGATACTGCCGTTTATGGGGATTAACTATTCATACCATCTGGCGACAGGCGAGACGTTGGAGCGGGGCAACACTTTCCTTTCGGGCGCGCTATTGTGCTACAACGTATACAGGACCAAGGACAATAAATACATGACGCTCGGCGCACTTGAGCAGAAGTTCTGGCAGAGGTTCTGCGAGCTTGTCGGAAGGCCCGAGTGGACCGAAAAACTCTACATACAGGGGGAGGAGAAGGAAGAGCTCGCATCGGAGCTATCGGAGATATTTTTGAACAAGACGAGGGACGAGTGGGTTGAGATGTTCAGGGGGGAGGAATCGATGTGTGACGCAGTCCTTTCCATCGACGAGGTCGAAAATGATCCGCATGTAAAGGCGAGGAACATGATCGTCGTGATGGATCATCCAACCGAGGGGAAGGTGAAGGGGATAGGGATACCGATCAAGTTCTCGGATACAAAGGCCGAAGAGATAAAACCCCCGCCGATCCTAGGTCAGCACAACGAGGAGGTCTTAAGGCTGATTGGTCTTTCCGATTCTGATATAAAAGAATTAAGGACGGACGGGATCATAGACTGAGGTTTTCTATATCTCTTTGATTTTCGATAAAAGTCGAAATGAAAGAAATTTTTTATAAAAAATAGATCGTGAAATATGATTTGTGGAGGAGGTAATCGAGGAGTTTCCCCGCAAAAATATCCTCCGACCCAATTAATATATTTTTGTAAAGAAAATTCCTTTTAAGGGACTTTTTTGAATTTATCTCCCTTGAGTATTTTTATCTTGTCAGGGTTTCTCTTTGCATAGTCTTTTATTGCCTTCCCCAGATACTTCTCAGGGGTGGGCATTGTATTTTTCTTCCAATCGAGGTTTCTGGTGCTTTTTTCGTCTTGGACGAAGCGCTCCTCCAATCTCTTGTAGTCATCGGGATTAAGTTCCGCAAACTTCGAGATAAAGACAGAAAGCGTGAAACTCTCTCCGAGCCCCTTGAGTGTCAGTTTAACCTTTTCATCTTTATTGTCGATAATCTTTTTCATATAGTCCTCCCATCGTCTATACCATTTTACACAAGCGTCATTGTTTTGCAAGGAAATTGAATCGAAATCTTTGAAAAATCCCCTTTTCTATGATACTATTTTATCGCTTTATGATCGAGGGTACCGCTGCTGTTAATAAATGAATAGGGATGTATATTTGGAAGATAATAGCGAAATTCTGGCTACGGCCGAAAGGGCGGCGAGGGAGGCCGGGTCGTTCCTGTTGTTGTTAAGGGGCAAGGGGCGTGATCTTGAGGTTTCTCAGAAGGGTGACTTCGATTATGTGACCTCGGCCGATAAAGAATCAGAGGAGATCATAAAAGATATCATCCTATCGAGGTTTCCCTCCCATTCCTTTTTGAGCGAGGAGGGTGGTTTGTGTGAGGGCGATGTGGAAAGTGTCTGGGTCGTCGATCCCCTGGACGGCACAACAAACTACATGTGCTCATTCCCATTTTATTCTGTTTCGATTGCCTTCGTAAAAGACCGAAAGGTCGAGGTGGGAGTCGTCTTCGACCCTGAGAGGGACGAAATCTTCAGCGCCGTCTCGGGTTCGGGGGCGTTTATGAACGGGAAGGTTATCAGTGTAAATCGAGTATCCGACCTTTCCCGATCCATAATTCTTTCGGGCCTGCCGAGCAGCGCAAGGGGGCACCTCGACCTATATCTTGATTGTTTAAGGGAGATGTACACCATGTCCCTCGGGGTTAGGCGAAGCGGTTCGGCGGCCCTCGATCTCTGTTATACGGCCGCCGGGAGGGCCGATTGTTTTTGGGAGCCCAGATTGAAATCATGGGATATTTTGGCAGGAAGCCTGATACTCACCGAGGCCGGCGGAGTCGTTACGGATTTTATGGGTGGTGATAATTACATCGAGACCGGAGATATCATCGGGGCGGCGCCCGGAGTTCATGCTACTGTCCTCGATGTTATAAAGCGCGTATTTAAGGGTTTGTAACGGGATTTTACGGATTGTAGTAAGGATGAGGGGGCTATTCGCCTTTTGTGATAAATCATGGAAATAACTGAGGAAAACATCTATTATCTCATATCCCGTCTGTTGGATGACTTTGAATATATCAAGAAGGATTATTCGAAGCATCTCATTGACGAGGGATACGGCGTCACATCGTCCCAGCTTGAGATCTTGAGGGCCATAGGCGAAAACCCCGACTTGAGCCTTGGCGAGCTTGCGGTATTGACGAATCTCCATATAACAACCGTCGAGGGATACGTGAATCGCCTGTCGGGAAAGGGATTTGTGATAAAGGGTAAGGATATAAAGGATTCGAGGAGGGTGATTGTGAGGCTATCGATATCGGGCGAGCAGGTAGTCAAGGCCGCCCCGTCGGGTTATCTAACGAAGCTTTTCGAGGAGCTGAAAAAGCTCCCGCTCTCGGAAAAGGAGGAGCTCTATAACGTCCTCAAGAAAATCGTGTTTCTGATGAGGTAGGGATCTTATAACATTTAAAGATATTAAAAAAATGGGGCCGCGATCCGAATATGGAAGGCGGCCCCATTTTTGGTTGAAGATTCATAAAATCAGTTTATGCGATACCAGATCCCCTCGTAGATGAAGATCACTTTTTTGCCGAGGGCGAAGAAGCGGCCGACATCGGGACTTTTCCTTACGAGGTCCCAGTATCCCCTGCCGTCGTAAGAGATATCCTTGGTCTTTGTCCCCTCTTTATATTCGGAGTCTATCCAGATCTCGTCCCTGAGGAAGAAAGTCCTCTCCCCGACCTGTTTGATGCTCATAAGATCTGGGCGGCTGACCTTGTCGGTTTCTTTTAGGTCCCTCATCTTTTCGGCCGACTTCAGGGCAAATCCTCCCGACTCCTCGGTGAAGAGCCGAGGTTCTGACATAACGGTGACATCTTCGGCCGCACCAGGCGCAAATCCCTCGAATCCCTGTTTTTCGTCTTCAAGCACGAGAAAACTCGTATAGGGGGTCACTATTCCGAATTTCTTGGCTATCTCCGAAATCTCGTCTACGAGCTCCTTGTTCTCGCCGTTGAGGCGTATCTCATCGAGAAGATACGCTATCTTTCTTGTGGCCCAGATGCGGGGGAGGAAGTTGTTCTCGGTATCCCTTTCTGGGAATTCGGCGGGATATTCAAATACGACCTCCCGATCTCCGATCATGCCTTTTAGGAGTATAGTTGAATTCCCCGATCCCCGGTATCTCCCCACCATCGTTATCTGCGAGCCTGAAAAGAGGTCGAATCCCTCTTCGGGATAAAAGTCGGATACCGCAACCTTTGAGAAGTCGATATTGATATCGCTCATGGCGGGGCTCGATATCTTGACAAAGAAGTTTGAGATGACCTCCTCTATATCCTCGGTCGGGGTTACGTAGTCGGAGGCACCGTGATTGTTTTTCGAGATATTGTCAAGGAGGTGCGTGTTGATCTCCTCCCCTATGCCGAAGACGAATATCTTGGCTTTTCGGTCGTTTGCGTCTTCGACATTCCTTATGATATCGGGAAAATCGGTCTCCCCTGTCGTTGGTTCCCCGTCCGTCATAAATACCACGATATGGGGCCTCTTTTTGTTGTCTTGGCCCTTTAGGGCGGATATTAGGGCGTCGTTGATGTTTGTCCCGCCCCTCGCCGCTAGGTCTTCGACAAACGAGGTCGCCTCTTCCTTGGTCTTTTTTGTGGCCGGCACAAGTTCTTTTTTGAACGACTCGGTATCCGTAGAAAAGCGTATTACATTGAAGCGGTCGTCGGGATTTAAGGCATTGATGCAGAAGTTGAGCGCCCTCTTCGCCTGATCAAGCTTCTCCCCTTTCATGCTCCCTGATGTGTCGACGACAAACGTGACGTCTTTGGCGGCGACGTCTTTGGGATCAATATCGGGCCTCGGGGCGACAAGAAGCATGAAATAGCCCGAATCGCCCCGCTCACGATAGGTTATGAGGCTCGCATCGACGTCGTTTCCGGAGAGCGTATAATAGAGGACGAAATCCTTGTCGGGGAGGACGTTATTTTCCTCGTATGAGAGCCTTACCTCGCCTGAGTTCGTCCTTGATATGTCGATGTCATGACTCGGTGAGTAGACGCCCTTTATCGGGACTTTCGACTTAATTTTCGTGTCGATTGTGACCTCCTTTAGGGGTGCCGATGAGTATTTCTCGGTGTCGAGGGGGTATGTGTATTTTACGGTGCCGAAGTCATATTTTAGGGTCTCCGAATATGTAAGCTCAATCCGCCTCTCCCCTCGTGCCGGGATCGGATATACCCTGAGCTTGAAGAGATTTCTGTCCATATACTCGAGGAGGGCGGGATCTTTTAGGGCGCGTACGATATCCTCATACGTTTTTCTCGCCTCATCAGCCGAGAGGACCTCACCCTTTACCTCCTTCCCGTCGATATAGAGGGAAAAATCGGTTATCGATGCCCCATCGGGAAGCGGGAAGATGAATGTCCCCTCGAGGTCCATGTCGTTTGGATTCACGAAGACCTCGTCTATGTTTGTTATGGCAACCTGGCCTGTTATCGTGACATTGACACGATGATACTTAACCTCCAAAGGTACTATCGGATGCTGGGGTTTGGTGGTGGGATCGATGATTATTATTCCGTAGTGCGATGGTATTTTTGGGACTGCTAGTAGTAATCCTATCAGAAAGGTTATCAGATATTTTTTCATTCGGTTCTCCTTTTTTGAGTTAGTCTATGATTTCGACATGGTCTTATATTTTTTGTTCCAGAAAAATTGTCTCATCAACTTACTTTTATATATAGAAAAGGAAGGTTTTGAATAATCTAATACAATTGTTTTTGGGATAATCTATTTTGAATATCAAAAGTTAACTAATAAAATTATAAGATTTAAAGATAATTATAACGGTTTTAAGATATTATAAAGATATAATAGCATATTATTATGCCACGAAACTCATTTAAAAAGACCTAAAATATTACAATCATACTTGACATATGAAGGTTTTCCTTATATCTTTTTATATGGTGTAAAAAACCTGTCAATTTCTTATAAGCATTTCTTGAATCTTATCCGGATTTTAAATTTTCGATATGGCAAGGCTCTCTTTAAAAAAAAAGATCATCAAGTCCCAACGGGAACTCCTGTCCATTTTTGACAGCATTACAGACCCCATCTGCATTATCGATGAAACCTTCACAATCAAGAGGCTGAACCATAGGCTGGCGGAGCTTTTTGGGCTTGGTATCAAGGATACTATAGGGAGGAAGTGCCACAAGCTTATCCTTGACAGAGATAGACCGTGTAAGACCTGTTATTTTAAGGGGGGTGATGGGAATGTGAGGAATATTGAATGTAGTTACATCAAGAGGCCAAAAGAAAGTGATGATCTCATTTACGAACTCACACTCTACCCGTATCACACAGGTGATGGGAAAAGCGCCATTTTTCATTTCAAAGATGTGACCGATAGGGTAAAGGTCGAGGGAAAGCTCAGCGACCTGAATGATCTGCTTGAAAAAAGTGTTGGTGAGAAGGACTCAGAATTAAGAAATACGCGGGCAAAGTTCGAAAAGATAATAAGACACTCCCCCTTGGGCATCGCCATATTGGATGAGAAGGAAACGTTGATCACGGCAAATCCAACCTTTGAGGGGATCATCGGTTTGGGGAAGGATGAGCTTTCGGGCAAGGGCTTTTTGGAAATTGTCGATAAAAAGGACGGCGATGAGTTTATCGCCTTTTTTAAAAGGCTCAGGACGGAGGGGGCTTACTCAATCGATATTGCGATCCAAAATAAAAATGGAATAGAAAAGCATCTTTTTGTAACGGGATTGATACTAGGCGGTGGGGACTGCGATTCCAGTGACATCGTGGTCATGATACAGGATATCACGGAACGAAAGAGGGCCCTTTTGGCGTTGAAAGAGAGTGAGGAGACGGCACGTGCCCTCTTGAACGCCACCACCGATTCGGCAGCCCTAATTAGTCCCGATGGTGTTGTCATCGCAATAAATGAGACGGCGGCGAAGGTCCTAAAGAAGGGCGTGGATGAACTTATCGGCATGAGTCTATATAATGATTTCCGAGAGAACGATCTGGTCGAATCCTTAAAGGCCCGGGGTGATGAGGTAATTCGGGATGGGAGACCCATAAGATATGAAGATGAGCGAAAAGGTTCTTTCTTTGACAATTCGATTTATCCGGTGTTCAATGTAAACAAAAAAGTCGAGAGGTTTGCGGTTTTTTCCCATGATATCAGTAGGCAGAAGATGTTTATCCAGGAACTGATCTCAAGGGAGACGATGGCCGCTCTGGGCCGTATGTCGGCGAGCCTGTCTCATGAACTCAAAAAACCCATCCTCGGTATAAAAAATCATCTCGATCTCTTGCGGGGGAAACTGAAAGATGAGCCCGAAAAGATCGCTCCGCTCGATAGGTCTATCGAGGAATTGATAGGGGTCAGGGACCTGATCGAGAGGATGAGGAAATTCTATATCCCGAAAAAATCGAAGAAGACAACGGCAAACCTAAACGACCTTATTATCGACCTCTTGCCTCTGGTTGAGGCGAGGCTCAGGGAGAACAACATAGTCATCAAGACGTCATTGAGCGATAAGCTCCCGATGCTCTCTGTCTTTCCCACCAAGATAAGGCAGGCGATAGTTCATATAGTAAATAACGCAGAAGATGCCATGTCCAAGGGCGGTATTATAAGGATATCGACTCAGAGGAGGGGAGATAAGGTAAAGATTATCGTCGAGGATCAGGGGAAGGGGATGGATAAAAAAGCACTCGCTGAGATCTCCGATCCTAACTATATGGGAGAGAGAAACAGGGTCGCTCTTGGATTCTATATATGCAGGGATATCATGGCAAAGCACGGTGGATCAGTAGATATCAGGAGCACAAAGGGTGAGGGGACGAGGGTTGTTCTCAATTTACCATTTTCGCCGGATCAGGCATGATCTTTC
>CAZDOD010000139.1:0-7636 GCA_964506935.1 uncultured Thermodesulfobacteriota bacterium
CGGGCTGGGCGCCCCAGATCACGACTTCCGGAGGATAGAGATCACGCAGCTTGGCCGCGAACAGCATGTCGGGCAGGCCGATCTCGTGGGGCGACATCTTGAGGGCAAAGTAGGCCGGTACCTCCTCACCGCTGAGCCGTGTGATTGCGCCTGAGGGCTGTCCTGTCTCCAGAGCGTCTACGATGAGCAGGTGGGAGACCCCTTCCAGGTAGTGGAGGAGGTCCAGGCCCAGCGTCCCCCCATCCAGGATCTGGACCTCCTCGGGCAGTTGAGCGACCTCTTGCAGCCGCCGAATAGCGTGGATCCCAAGGCCATCATCGGAGAGAAGCAGGTTCCCCGTGCCCACGACCAGTGTCTTGACCAAGTCACTCAGTCCTTTCCCAGAACCTTGTCCCCTTTGGGTTCAAACTTCCAGCCACTGACGATGCTCGTGATCGGTGCGTTGCCCTCCTCCACGTCTCCCAGCACTGCCATGTAGAGGTGGACAACAAGGAAAACACCAAAAAGGTACATCAGAGCATGGTGGACCAAGCGAACCGTCTGGCTGCCAAAGAGGGTCAGGATCCAACCAAAGGTGACCCTCCAGAAGCCGCTGGGGAGGGGTTCAGTGTAGAGGGCGATGCCTGTGATCCCCTGAAGCACGATCAGCACACCGAGGGCCAGGTAGGTCAGCCCCGAGATGGGGTTCACGCCCAGATACGATGGCCGATCCCGGCGCAGGAACAGATAGTACTTGAGCATCTCCCACAGTGCGGCCATTCGGCGACGGCTGGCCGGCAGCCACATATGCCAGCGGGCATACCGATTGCCGACAAAGAACCAGTAAAAGCGCACCAGGAAGCCCAGGCCAAAGATCCAGGCCGCGATAAAGTGGATGAAGCGTATCCAGTTGGTCACATCCGTGCCAATCGTCGCGCCGATGGACAGGCCGACGAAAGGGCTGCCAATGTAGATGCCGGTGGACGCAAGCGCGACGATGCTGACCACGTGGAGCCAGTGCTGGATGCGGACCGGCATTTCCCAGACAAAGATCCGTTTGAACATGGGTCGCTGCCTCCTCACACGATCTGGATGCGCACGACTTCGTGCCCATCCGGCTCCAGGACGTGGACGGCACACGCCATGCACGGGTCGAAAGAGTGGATCGTGCGCAAGATCTCCAACGGCTTTTGGGCATCGGCCACGGGCGTGCCGATGAGCGAGGCCTCGTAAGCCCCTGGTTGGCCATTGGCATCCCGTGGCGAGCCGTTCCAGGTGGAGGGAACCACGCACTGGTAGTTCTCGATGGTGCCATCCTTGATATGGACCCAGTGGCCCAGCGCTCCCCGCGGGGCCTCACTCCAGCCCCACCCCTGGGCCTCGGCTGGCCAGGTAGAAGGCTCCCAGCGGGACCCGTCGTGGATGCGCAAGTCGCCAGTGCCGATGTTAGCCGCCAGTTCATCGGTCCACGAGAGCAACTGCCCGGCCACGACGACCGTCTCGATCACGCGGGCGGCCGTGCGGCCCAACGTGGAGAACAACACCTCCGGCCCGGCGTTTAGCTGGGACAGGGCCGTGTCCACCCACTTCTTGACCTGCTCGTGTCCCGAAGCATAGGCTACTAGCATACGGGCCAGCGGCCCCACCTCCATTGCCTTGCCATCGTAGCGTGGCGCCTTGATCCAGGAGTACTTTTCGTCGGTGCTGAGGAACTGGTAGGGTGGCTTGGGGCCAGTGTACTTGTAGTTGGTTACCCCTTGCCAGGGATGCCTGGCAAGGCTCTCGTCCTCGTCGGCATACCAGGAGTGGGTCACATACTCGGCGACCTTGAGCTGATCGACCGGGTGCACGGTGCTCAGGTCACGTCCCAGAATAATGCCCCGAGGCAAGAAGAGGTTTCCAGGATCATCGCTACTAAGGGTCTGGGTGAGCGGAAAATCACCGTACGACATAAAGTTTCCCAGCCCTTCGCCCAAGCCAGCCCAGTCCAGATAGTAAGGGGCCACGGCCAGCACATCTGGCAGGTAGACCTGCCTGGCGAACTGCTCGGCCAGGCTAAAGTACTTGCGTAGGGCAGCAATCTGGTTGGCGTTAATGGCCGTCTGGCTATTGGGATCCACCGGGCGCGCCATGCCGCCCACCAGGTAGGTTTGCAGGTGCGGGTTCTTGGCACCCAGCAGGGCATGGGCCTTGATGATCTCCCGCTGCAAGTCCAGCGCCTCCAGGTAGTGAGCCACTGCCAAAAGGTTCGCCTCAGGCGGCAACTTGTAGGCAGGATGACCCCAGTAGCCGTTGGTGAAAGGGCCCAACTGGCCGCTGTCCACAAATGTCTTGAGGCGATCCTGTACACCTTTGAAGTAGGCCGGTCCGGACTTGGGCCATTCGGAGATAGACTGAGCTAGCTCACACGTAGCCGCCGGATCGGCATCCAGTGCGCTGACAATATCGACCCAGTCCAGGGCCTGGAGGTGGTAAAAGTGAATAATGTGATCCTGCACGTACTGGATGCCTGCAATAAGGTTGCGTATCAACCTCGCGTTAGGCGGGATCTGAATCCCGAGAGCATCTTCAACTGCTCGCACGGAGCAGAGTGCATGCACCGTTGTTCAAACCCCTCATATGCGCTGGGCAAAGGCCCAGGCATCCCGGGGATCGCGACCCTTCAGAATGATCTCGAGACCCCGGAACATTGTGCTGCTGCTCCAGGCGTCGGTCACCTGACCGCCGTCAACTTGCACCTCGAGGCGCAGATGGCCCTCTATGCGGGTTACGGGATCGATTACGATCTTGGTCACTTCTCTGCTCCTTCCTCTTCCTCCGCTGCGGCTGGCTCAGACTCCTCGGCCCCGGAAGTTGTCCTTCTTCGCACCACACTACCGACGGCGTGCGCCGCCACGCCAACGGCAGTGACTGCCGCCAGGCCCAGTCCGATCTTGTCCACAGTTGTTTCTACTGAAAACCCAGGCACGTCAGGCAGCCGCCGGTAGAAAGGCGTCATCGTGTCCCAGAACCGGGGCTGAGAGCAGCCGATGCAGCCATGCCCGGCTCCCACGGGCCAACTGGTCGTCTCGTTGTAACGCACGGTGGGGCAATTGTGGTTAGTCTGGGGTCCCTTGCAGCCCATCTTGTACAGGCACCAGCCCAGCCGGTGGCCCTCGTCGCCCCATTGCTCGACGAACTGACCGGCATCAAAATGGGGCCGGCGCGTGCAGTGGTCGTGAATGCGCATGCCGTAGCCAAAGCTAGGCCGGCCCAGGCTATCCATTTCGGGCAGCGACTTGAAGGTGAGGTAGTAGGTGATCATGGCCTGCAGATTGACGGCATTGACCGGGCAGCCGGCCATGTTCACCACAGGCACACTCCGCACCAGGTCGCGCACGCCGACGGCCCCGGTGGGATTGGGGTTGGCCGCCGGAATGTTGCCAAAGCAGGCACAGTTGCCCACCGCGATGACAGCCACGGCCTTGCTGGCTGCCTCCTGCAGAATATCCTCGGCCGTCCGGCCACCGATGCAGCAGTAGACGCCGTCGTCCTTGGTGGAGATAGAACCTTCCACGAGAAGCAAATAGCCGCCATCCTCAACCGTGGACTTGAAGGCATCCTCCGCTTGCTGTCCGGAGGCGGCCATGATGGTCTCCTGGTAGTTCAAGGACAGGATGTCCAGCACGATCTCGGCGGCGGTAGGATGTGAGGTCCGCAGAAAAGCCTCCGTGCAACCGGCACAGTCCTGGAACTCCAACCAGATGGCCGGCGGGCGCTGGACGTTCTCCAATGCCGCCGCGATCGCCTCGACCTGGCTGGCCGGCAGGGCCAGGGCCGCAGCCATAGCGGCGCAGAACTTGATAAAGTCCCGCCGCGAAATCCCCCGCTGCTCCAGCAATGCCGGCAGGCCGAGCCCGCCATCTCCAACCTTTTCGCTCCCTGTTGGAGCTGCATGCCATTCTCTCATCAGGCGTACCCCCTTTCACTCCATGAATCGCTATCCTGGATCCGGGCATCAGGATCTACAAGCGGGTCTGTCCATAGGCACCTCCAAAATGAAGATGGGCACTCAGAGCATCGGGAGCAGCTTCATTGGTCTCTGGCCCTGTGGGCCTGGGTCAGATAGTCAATCACGGCTTTGGCTTCATGGCTGGTGAGGCGTGCCCCCTTGTCCATCATGCGATAGACCGTCGTCTCCCACTCCTGGTGCGTCTTGCGAGATACCTCAATGGGCGCCAGGGTGTGGCATTTGGTACAGCGCTCTTTCACTAACGTCTCGGGTATAGGCTCTCTGCCCACACACGCCGCCAGGCTGATTGCTAGGCACAAGAACGTGAGCCATGCCACCACACGACATCGAGCGCGAAATGGTGAGATCATTGCTGCCCATCAATCCCTTCTCTTCCCTACCCTCCAGCTAATGGGGTAGAGAACATCATGCTGCCCTACCCCATCGAGCATGCCTACGTCCAAAGCGCGCTGCCAGTGAGACCACTTTCATTCTAGCACAAAAAACAGCCCTGAACCGACGAATCGGGTTAGAGCTGTGGGTAGTTTTGGTTGGAAAAGGTTGGTCTTGGTAAGGCGTATGCTACGAACGCTCGGCTATTCTACAAACCGGTAGCCGATGCCGCGCACCGTCAGGATGTGACGCGGCATCGAGGGATCGGGCTCGACTTTTTGTCGCAAGGAGTGGATGTACCATTTGATGATCTGACGTGCTTCGTTCAAGTGATCGCACTCGTAGCCACGCACTGCCTCCACCAGCTCGGGCGGTGGCACGGCGCGGTAGGCATTTTGTATCAGGTGAGCAAGCAGGGCGAACTCGCTGGCATTCAGGTCCAGCAGTTGGCCGGCCATGGTCGCCATCTGCTTCTCGAGGTCGACCGAAAAGGGGCCATATTCAAGGACCGGCCCCTTCACCCGTTCGGGCTGCTCTTGGACCTGAGCCAGCCTGGACTGCCGGGTCAATGTCTGTTCCACGACCTGCCAAAGCTCTTCCGGTTCCACCGGTTTGAGCAGATAGCCGTCCACCCCCTCGTGGATAGCGGCCAGGGAGGAATCGAGCGAACCGTGGGCGGTCAGGATGATGACCACGGTCGCCGGCCAGCGCCACTTGACCGATTCCAGGACACGCATGCCATCTACCCGGCCGCCCAACATCAGGTCGAGCATAATCAGGTCAAAGGACGCATCTCGCAACCGGTCCAGGGCTTCCTCGCCACTGGACGCCGTAACGACCGAGTGCCCCACCTGTTGCAGTGCTTCTTCGAGGAAGAAGCGGATGCCCGCTTCGTCGTCCACGACCAGGGTGCGTATCTGCTTTGCCATCGCCCTCCCTCCCAGGATGTCTACGCCGGCAGCCACACTGAAAAGATGGTGCCCTCCCCCAGATGGCTGCTCACGTCGATGCGGCCGTCGTGCGCTTCTACGATCTTCTGGGTGATGTACAGACCCAAGCCCAAGCCCTGGGGTTTGGTGCTATAGAACGGGTCGAATACGTGGGGCAACACGTCAGGCGCGATGCCCGAACCGCTGTCAGCGAATGAGATGCGGACCCCGGCCGGTGCTGCTTCGCTTGCCGCCGTTCGAGCCGTGCTTACCTCCAACCTACCCCCTGCCGGCGTGGCATCAAGGCCATTGAGGATCAGATTCAAAAAGACCTGCCGCATCCGATCCGAGACCAGCGGGATGGGAGGCAGATCGTCGGCCGCGTCCCAGCTCAACTGGATCCTGCATTCCTCGCACTTTTTCTTGCACAGAAAGAGCACCTGTTCCAGTAGGGCGTTGAGGTCGGTGGCTTTCTTTTCCTCCGGTTCGGACCTGCGGTGCAGGTCTCGAAATTGAGCCACGATGCCCGCCGCACGGCGCAGTTCCTCCCGGGCCACCTGCAGATAGCGGCTCACGTCGGCCCCTTCGGCCAGGTTCTTGTCGGCCAGCCCCAGGCAGCCAATGACCGACTGCAAAGGGTTGTTGATTTCGTGGGCCAAAGACGCGCCGAGCTGGCCGGCAATGGCCAGTTTTTCAGTCCTTAGCAGAGCGTCCTGGACCTTTCTCTTCTCGGTGATGTCTTCGACCATAGCGATAGCCAGCGGCGCTTCATTCTCTCTTGCACGCACCAAAGACACCGTCAACATGGCCCATACGACCTGGCCATCCTTGCGCATGTAGCGCTTGTCCAGACTGTACCTCTCGCGCTTGCCAGCCACCAGTTCCCGATAAAGGTCCCTATCGGCTGTGACATCCTCTGGATGGGTAAATTCGGTGAATACCATCTCTCGCAGCTCGTCGGCACTGTAGCCGAGTATCGCCTGCAAGGCCGGATTGCACTCCAAGATGCGACCCTCTGCATCAGCCAAGGCAATTCCGATGGCTGCACCGTCAAAGATCGCCTGCAGTCGGGCACCGCTGGCTTGCAGGGCTGCAGTGCGCCGGGCTACACGCCGCTCCAACTCCTGAGCGTAGCGCTGTATCTGTTCGTACAAACGGACCTGTTGGATGCCGATGGCCAGTTGAGCTGCTATCTCACGGGCAATCTCCACCTTTTCAGGGCTTGGTGAGCCGGGGCTGGCCATTCCGAGGTTCAGCGACCCAAGCAGGGTGCCCTGAGCGAGAAGGGGCACGTTGATGTAGGAGCGCAGCCCTTCACCCTGCAGGGTCTGGAGCAAGGGAGACGGCGGTGGCAGAGCGCCAGCCTCCTCCACAACGTGGATCTGGCCCTGGGCTAGTTTCTCGATGAGCCACTCACTCCCTATCGAGCTATGCCAGCCCTTCGCCAACTGCGTCGCGCCCACCGCTCTGGAGGCGAGCAGAGACGCTTCATGTTTCTCCAGGTCGAACAGGAGCACGCTGGCACGCAGGGAGGGGACCAGTTGCTGCACATGATCCAGGACCGCCTCGGCGATTTCCTCCGCAGATCGGGCGACCAGAATCGCCTGGTCGAGTTGGTGCAGAATCCGAAGGCGTTCGGCATAGCGCTGCAGCGCTCGTTGTGTCCGCCGCAGCTCGGTGATGTCCTGGAACACACCCACTGCGCCGGTGACACGACCCTGCCCGTCCTGGATGGGCGCACTGCTGACCAGCAGGTCGCGCTGCTCACCGCTAGGCCAACAGACAGCCATCTCCACGTTTCGGGAGGACTGCCCATCCAGAGCCGAGCGGGTGAGCGGGAGTTGGCGGGGATCGTAGGGCGTGCCATTAGGCTCACAAAGGGCTAGATCAGCATGGCTCTCAAAGCCTTGGCCGTAGGGCAGCGGCCCGGCGCAGAGCCGCTCGGCGGCAGGGTTGGCCAAGACGATGCGGCTTTCCTCATCGACGACGACGATGGCTTCTGGCGCGTTGTCGATCACAGTTCGCAAGCGGGCTCGCTCCATTTCGAGTTGGGTCAGATGTCGCTTGCCCTCCGTCACGTCCCGTAGCGAAAACACCAGCCCTTGCGTCTCCCCCGCTCCACCTCGTACGGGTACCAGTGTCCAATCCCAATAGGTTATTCCCCGCTCCGGCTGGTCGGCGAACTCGAAGGGCCGTGCCTGATAGGCCACCAGCTGGCCGACGTCGCGAACACCTTCAAAGATGGCCTGGTTCTCTGCGTTGGGAAAGAGGTCAAAATGACTGTGACCGATTAATTCTTCCTTGGCGTGACCCGAACCCTCGGCGTAGGCCGCATTCACGCGCA
>CAZDOD010000140.1:0-3262 GCA_964506935.1 uncultured Thermodesulfobacteriota bacterium
AAGGTCGGCGTGCTGGTTGCCCGATGGGAGTGCAAGCGTAAGGGAAGGAAGGCAAAGAGCCCACTCCTCACCACACTATCATTTGGTGAATTTAACAAGCCTTTCAAGCCGGCGCGCACCGATTTTGACTGGCTCTCACGAGATCCCAAAGAAGTGGATAAATATATTGCCGATTCGTACTGCGGGGGGGTCTTCACGGCCGGATTCTGGTACGATTTTCTGGTAGGTCTGGGTGAGTTGCACAAGAAGGAGACCTTCGACTCCGCACCAAAAGGTCTCCCGATGTATATCTTTTCGGGAGAAAAAGACCCCGTTGGGAAGAATACTAAAGGGGTTCAGGAAGTCTATGAATCATATAAGAAAGCAGGAGTGAAGGATATCTCCCTGAAATTCTACGAGGACGGGCGCCATGAGATGATAAACGAAATTAACCGGAAGGAAGTCTATCAAGATGTTCTTGATTGGATGAACAAACACCTATAATACAATTCCCCTAAATTCCCCTGTTTTTGTAACAGTTTCGCGTGTATTGATATTCAACTTGATTATTACAATGCTGATCCAAAAGATGCTGACGACATACAGCCAAGACAGCAATAGAGAGACTCGATGATTTTATACGTCGGAACGATGAAATGGTTCCGAGGTGAAAAAAATGGGGAATTTTTTGGTCACTACATGGTTCCCGTGTGAAAAAAAAGGGTTAGGCAAAATCGCCTAACCCCAAGATTATCATTGGCACGCCTGGCAGGACTCGAACCTGCGACCTGCGGATTAGAAGTAGGCTCTACCTAACGATAAAGTATTGACATCATTGTATTTTCGTGTCCCTAGCTTGCCCCAGAATGCCCTGAGATACCCTATAATTCCCTGGTTTTTGTAACACAAGTAGTATTGAGCTATGTAATCAAATGACTAGAGGGAAGTGGAACCTTTTGAGAATATTGTTCTTCCCCCCATACGCTAACCTGTTGAATTATCCGTATCATTCATCTTCCTGTAATCTTGTCCGGTTTATAATTCGATTCGTAAGCTGAAGGCAGGCTTATAGTCCTATAGCAAGGGAGGTGAAACGAATGAGAAGATATGGGATAGTCACAGGGGTGATTCTCGGTATTCTTCTGGTCGTCGGGTCACTCAGCCTCAGGGCGGAGCAGGAGCACTATACCAGCAGCATCAAAGTTAAGAATCGAGACGAGGCTGCATTTCCTGAGATGGCGAAAGTATCTCTGGACTCTGCAATGAACGAAGCGCTGAAACAGGTCCCGGGCAAGGTGGTAAGGGCCGAGCTTGAAAACGAAAATGGCTATCTGGTCTACAGTGTCGAGATCGTAAAAGCCGACCATCATATTATTGATGTTAAGGTGGACGCGGGAAATGGGAAGATACTGAAGACAGATCAGGATAAAAGAGAAGTCCATAAGGGAGAGGAGGAAGTCCATAAAGGAGAGGACTTCGATAACGGCCATGAGGAAACGGGCGAAAGGTAATGACGAAAGGGGCGGAGATAATCTCCGCCCCTACATAAACGCAGCTCCTGAAACAAACCGACAAGAAGAGAATACCATTCCGAGAGAAGAAATAGGAAAGGAAAGGTCAAATGATCATAACTGTAGAAAACCTGGTAAAAAAATATGGGGACTACATGGCGTTGGATGGTTTGGATTTCACCGTTGAGAAAGGCGACATTTTTGGATTCCTTGGTCCGAATGGGGCGGGGAAAACAACTACTATCCGGATTCTAACAACCATCATCAAAGCTGATTCGGGAAAAGTCTTAATTGATGGACATGATATTTTTAGAGAACCATTGGTGGCAAAAAAGGTTATTAACGCTCTTCCGGAATCCAATGGATATTATGAATGGATGACCGGACGCGAATACCTTGAGCTCTTCTATAACCTATACGAAGGAGAGAAATCAAAAAAAGAAGTCTACAAATTATTAGAAGATGTCGGGCTTAATGGAAAGGATAATCATCTTATCCGCACTTATTCGCGCGGCATGAAACAGAGGCTCGGCATTGCGCGGGCTATTGTCAACAAGCCTAAGATTCTATTTCTCGATGAGCCCACGAATGGCCTTGACCCGAAAGGAAGAAAAGACATTCACGAGTTGTTGATTAATATGAACCGGGAGAACGGTACCACCATTTTTCTTTCTACCCATCTGCTGGAAGATGTCGATAGGCTCTGTAATAGAGTGGCTATTATTAATTACGGAAAGATAGTAAGGATGGGAGATCTCGGCAGTATGAAAGGAAGAGGCACCATAGACGATATCTTCTTCGTGTCAACAAAAGAGGGAGTACTATGAAGACTGCATATATTATGCGAAAAGAGATGAGGGAAAACGTCCTGACTCCAAGAGGCTATTTATGGTATATTCTTACATCTGTGATTCTGAGTGTCTTGAGTTACTTGTTCCTTACTAACAGCGAGCTAAGCCTCCTTGACCAGGGTCAGATGCTTTACACGATCATGAATTTCATCGTCGCCCTTGGGGTTTTGATCAGCCTCGTATTCGGAGCGGACGCGTTTGCCGGCGAAATAGAGAGAAGGACATTGGAGGCGCTGCTTCTAACTCCGGTAACCAAGGCTGAAATTGCCACTGGAAAAGTCGGTGCTGCGCTTGCGAACTGGGGAATTCTGTTGGCCGTTTCACTGCCCTACCTCGTTATTGTGGGAAAGGGCGAACGGAATCTGCTTGCTGGTATTGTCTATCTTATCCCCCTCGGGACGCTCCTGGCGGTTACCTTCTCCGCCTTTTCCATGGGGCTTTCATCCAGGATGAAGTCCGTAAAGGGTTCCCTGATTATTTCTTTCTTCGTTTTCCTATTTGCAGGGTCGCCTATTTTCCTCCCAGCGGCCCAGAGAAGCTCATGGTTTGGTAGGATCCTTGATTTCATAAATCCATTTGCGAGTGCTATAAATACCTTCGACAGCGTCGTTATCGACGGCCAAGGTTTTAGCTGTCAGGCGACGCGCATGGCCGCTATCTGTGGCTATTTGTTTCTGTCACTGTGGTTCCTAAAGAGAAGCGTATCCAAACTGGAAATGTGAGGTTACATAATGAAAAGATTAATGCTATTTCTATCGATAATATCCGTGGTGATGCTGTTGAGTCACGCGTCTGCTTCTGCAAAGGAAAGCATTACCGCCTCTATTAGCCCGCCAACTATCCACGCCAATATGGGCGATAGAATAACTTATACGGGAACAATAACTAATAACTCGGATAAACCCATAGAAAATATTATTG
>CAZDOD010000140.1:3272-7621 GCA_964506935.1 uncultured Thermodesulfobacteriota bacterium
GCCTATATCTCTCTGGCTAATGTTACACCAGGTAAGGAAGCCCCTTTGGACCTGGAAGACTGGAGTGCTAACAAAGCTATCAAGATAGGTAGGATTCCGCCCTATGGTTCCTACAAAAGTCAATGGCCTATTAGTCTGATCGACTCGGGGAGTTATGTAGCGTATATTACGGTTGTCGACAAAAACGGCAATAGTCCTCTAATTAGTGGCATGTCTCGTCTTGAGATAAAAAGAATTCTCAGGCTTAACCCACATAATATCCTTCCCGTAGCTTTCGGAGAACCGGCTGTTCTCGGATTCATATTTTTACTGGTTGATTTTAGAAGGAGGAAGTGGTTAAAATAGTTTATGCGCATACTGATCGTTGAAGACGAAAAATTGCTCGCCGACATCATCAAGAAGGGACTGGAGGAGGAGGACTATTCCGTTGACGTGGCATATAATGGTGAGGACGGACTCTTTATGGCAGAAAATGAGCCTTCAGACCTTATCATACTTGACATCATGTTACCCATTGTCGACGGAATAACCATCCTTAAGAGAATCCGTGAGGCAGGCGTTAGTACGCCCGTTATCATGCTCACCGCAAAAGATGCGTTAATGGATAAGGTGTCGGGACTGGATAGTGGCGCCGACGACTATCTGACAAAACCGTTTCTCTTTGAAGAACTGCTGGCGCGTATGCGCGCTCTGCTCAGGCGTGGATCTGAGGCTATAACCTCCGTGATCGAGATAGGGGACGTCACAATTAATACGGCCACTCATGAAGTAAAAAGGAAGGGAAGAGATATTCCGCTTTCGGCAAAGGAATATGTCCTCCTTGAATTTATGGCCATCAATAAGAACAAGGTGTTGAGTAGGACTGTGCTCACAGAACATATCTACGATTATGATTTTGACCTGGATAGCAACGTCATTGATGTCTTTATCCATCGGATCAGAAATAAGATTGATAAAGGATTTGAGAAGAAGCTCATCTATACCCTCAGGGGATCAGGATACATGCTAAAGGGCTGATATGGTTTCCTCTATTAAGGCGAGAGTTGTTCTATTTTACGTGGTTGTCCTGTTTATAATTCTTTCAATCCTCGGGGTATTTCTTTATTTAAGTCTCAGAAGAATCGTCTACGACTCCATAGATTCGAGTCTCATTTCGAAAGCAAAGGCGCTTGCAACACTAATCAAGGATGACGGGGATGAGACGGAGTTCGGCTTCTCCGACGACGTGATGTGGGAGTATAACTCACCAAGGTCGAAGAGCTTTTTTCAAATACGGCGTTTTGACGGTGCTATTATTGAGAAATCCGAATCCATCGGAGCACTTGAGCTCCCGTTTTCCCCCGATGCAAGCAGAACGACTTTCTCGACCATCCAGTTAAAAGGGATGACTGTGAGGATGGTTACTTTTTATGTTCCAGCGGACGAAAACCCTAATGAGACAAATATCAGCTTCATTATTCAATGCGCCGAGGATATAGATGAAAAGATTGGACTTCTGAAGACTTATAGAACCATCCTTTTTCTCTCTGTTCTTGGTATCATGATCATTTCGTCCTCGGGCGGTTTTTTAATCGCAGGAAAGGCGCTTACTCCCGTAAAGGAGTTTTCACGAGCTATTGACCGGATTTCGGAGTCAAACCTTTCGGAAAGGATAACCACAGAAAACGTCCCGCCGGAGCTGAAGATTCTTGCCTCCTCTTTCAACAACACCTTCGGTCGTTTGGAAAAATCATTCAAGCGCCAAAGACAGTTCGTTTCCGATGCATCCCATGAACTGAGGACTCCCCTATCAGTTGTCCTGAGTCAATGCGAAATTACTTTAAATAGACAGAGGTCTACTGAAGAATATAGAAACGTCTTGGCAGCCATTATGGAGGCTTCAACATTGATGTCGAAAACGGTCGAGAAACTCATTGCCCTGGCTCGCCTCGGTACGGACAAGATTGAATTAAAGATAGAAAAAGTGGACCTCAGCGAGATCATTAAAGAGGTCGTGAAACTCCTGAAACTTCTCGCTTCAAAAAACGATATTACCATAAATATATTGGCGCACGAACAACATATAGTTTCCGGCGATCGGGCGGCTTTACTGGAGCTTTTTACGAATATAATAGACAACGCGATAAAGTACAACCTTCTTCACGGGAAGATAGACATTCTTATTAAGAAAGACAACGCATTTCTTGTAACTGAAGTGCGAGACACAGGGATTGGCATACCTGAAAGTGACCTATCTAAGGTCCTTGATCGCTTCTATAGGGTTGATAAATCTCGTTCAAAGAGGATTGGTGGCGCCGGATTGGGTCTGAGCATTTGTGATGAGATCGTGAAACTTCATGGAGGTAAGATAGAGATAAAAAGCACCCTGGGCGAAGGTACCACTGTAATTGTTTATCTAAAAGCTAATAGAGATGTCGTGCAGTCTTAGGTTCTTCTCTTACTGAAGAGCAGCTTGATTTGGCACTTCATTAGGAAACCCGGCATCCAACAAGGGAGATATGGAGCCGTGTTCATCGTCAGCAACTCTTGGACAGTTTTTCAAGGAAGTTAAATTATACATTCAAGAGTATTTGATAGCAATTAAAGTTTCATTTCATGTTTTTAGAGATTTCGTAGAAAGACCATCCTATCTTTAAGCTCTTGACTCCCAGTCCCGGCTTCCATAATCTTTAAATTGATTAAAGGAGTCGGTTATAAATAAGGATGAGTTTGTAGGTGAGCAAACTTCTTGAAATGATTAACTTTCTGATGCCTGGGCTGGGATCGAACCGCCACGTTTCATAACAACGAAGGATTAGAAGTAGGCTCTACCTAACGATAAAGTATTGATATCATTGTAATTACAATTCCCTATGATGCCCCAGAATGCCCTGAAATGCCCTATAATTCCCTAGTTTTTGTAACAGTTTTTGTAACACTCGCTTTTAAAAAGTAAACTTCTCATCCCTTGAAGCAATGAAAGATAACTTTAGCATTTCATAATCTTCGAATCATGACCTACTGATTACGAATCAGATTTGGGGGGTTAGCCTAAGTTATTGAAATAACGCCAAAAATAGGCTAACCCCCTATTTTTATTGAGAAAATCGTTTTTATCTATTTCGGCTTATTTCGATCTATTTTGGTTTGCTTTGAAGTATTTTGGTCACTATTTGGTCACACACGAAAAAGAATATGGAAGATAATACTATTTAATCAAATAATCTATTAGAGCACAGCGCTCCGGACGCTGGGGCCTCGATTTTCCAAGTACCCGAAATCATTGATATTTATTTGATATCATTAGATTTTAGGGTTTTTTTGTTTTGATCTGTTTCGGTCTATTTTGATCTATTTTTGGCAATAATATGGCACAAATTTTTAGCTCGACCGTAATAAAATAGGCTAAAAAATTGAGTAACAATAATTAATTGATTCGATGGATTTTCTAATAGAGTATGGTGTAAAAATTAGTGGAGGTCGTGTCCCGTTTCCGTAAATTATGGCATTAAAATAGGGAATTACTTAGAAATTGCAGATTTGCGTTGCTTCTATATCTTTATTTTTAAATTCCTTGCTAAGTTCTCCGTAGATTTTGAGTCCTTTCGACAATCTCTTTTGGAGAAAGGTTTTTTTACTCTTTTCGTATTATTCTTCCCTTGACCGATGTATCCACTCAAGGAATCTATATTTCCATTTTTCCATATCCTGTCACCTACTCGGGAAATATTATCTGATTCTATCTCATGCTATAAATCGCTTTCTTTAATGAAGGCTATCTTCATTATAGCCTTCAGTAATCCCAGTTTCAGGTCTTTGTTTCCATGTACTGGAATTGTTATTCTCTCTTTTCTCCCTTCTTTCATATAAACATGATGACTACCGTGAATGGCTTTTAATTGCCAACCTTTCTTCTCCAAAATCTTACAAAGTTCTTTTCCGGATACTGTTTTCATACTGCGATTTCAAGTACAGTATCCTGTTCAGAAATTCTTACATTCTGAGTATCAATGGAGAGACAGGCTTCTACCGCCTCATAAATATTGGGAAGAAGCTCCTCCCATGTATCTGCTTGTGTATGGCATCCGGGTATAGCAGGAACTTCTGCCCAAAACCCACCTTCTTCCGCTTTATGGATAACAACCTTAAGTTTCATGGTGATATGCTCCTTAATTAGTTTTTCTCATTTTACCAAATTTTAAAGAAAAAGCAAATTACTTTCTTTTATCACCACCGAAATGCCTCTTTATACTCCTCTCGGATATCCTCGGCAGTATACTTCAGATAATGCTCGGTGCTTTTTATAAACGAGTTGCCGAGGAGCTGTTCCAGCTTTGCAAGGTTGTTGGTGCTATTGAGAAAGTGGATTG
>CAZDOD010000141.1:0-7609 GCA_964506935.1 uncultured Thermodesulfobacteriota bacterium
ACCAGCCTCACCTCGGTACCGCTGCCGACTCCGGAAATCCTCGAACGTGCCAGCGCATAATGTCTTGAGTCCATCAGGAGAAAAAGGATATAATAATTTTTTTTTAAGTCAAGACTAAAAAAGCGGCGTCAAGTCTCCCGACGCCGCCATTATAGATACCAATTCTGAAAGATTACTGAATCTGCAGGCGCACCATATCGCCTAGTCTGACGACTTCGTTGGAACTGCTTATCACCGCCGTAGAAGTATACTCGCCGGCGTTCAGGACAACCAACCGCCCCACAACATCAGGTGGATATATTATGCCCCTATCAACTAGCCCCTCATCTACGCTCCCCTCTTCCAACATCTTCTGATACTCCTCGGCCGTCAGGCTACCCACATTGTATTCTTCATTCAACTGAAGTATATCAAAGACATTACCGACCCTCACCCCGTCGGCATAACCCCTGTCGATATAGACTATATCGTTTTCAGAGAGCATGGGGTTCCTGAGAGAATCGGTCTTCACCACAACTGAATATACGATGTATCCCACGACCGGATTTTTACCCTTTTTCACGTTTATGGTCTTTACCGTAGGCTCAAACGGCCTGATCCTGTCCTTGATCTCAATGACGTCGTTTGCATTGCTGATCACGGCAGTCGCCGTTTTTCTGCCGAGGGCGGTCACCTCGAGCTCCCCGACCACCTTAATCGCATATCCTACATTTCCTCCCGTAACAGGATGCTTTACCATATTTACGACCCTGAATATCGAAAACAGGTCGCCGACCTTGAGTCCTACCATCTCATCGTCGGGCAGCTTGATGAACACGATGTTGTCATCCGTGATCATCTTCCTCCCCTCGCGATCGTGATCTATGTAACCCGAATCATCGAGCTCCTCCTGAGATAAAAATCCCGAAAGGATGATCCTGGGGATGAAGTAGACATCCGAGGGCTCCATCTCAAATTCCTCCGTCTTCTCTATTTCCGGGAAAACATCGGTGGGGATAAAAGGCGGCGTAATTTGTGTCTCTTCGGGTATCTTTCTTATCATCGACTCTTCGACTATCTCCTCTGTCACCTCGGTCGGTGCCCTTCCCTCGAGATACAGCTCGTCTCCGGGCTTGATCCGATTCGGGTCTTTTATCTGCGGGTTCATCTCCCAGATGATCGGCCATTTTGCCGGGTCCTCATAGACCTCCTCCGATATCTTCCAGAGCGTGTCTCCCTCTTTTATTATATATATTCTAGTATCGGAGCTGGTCTTTGGGATAGTTCCCTCCTGCGCCGTGGCACTATAAAAGATAGGACTGAGAAGGGCTATCAAAAAGGCACCGATTAGAATATTTGTCAGGATATTTATAATCCTTACAGTCTTTTTCATGGCAAAAACCTTAAAAAAATGTTTTATATTTAGTCCCAAAGGGGCAAAAAATCATAAATGCGATCATCTGATCAAAGACGCCCTAATACTCAAAACACTAAAGATCTATGAGCCTCTGCCTCGCGAGATCGGCGGCCGGAGACTTGGGATATATGCTTATCAGGTCTCTCAACACCTCCTCCGCCTTTTCCTTTTTGCCCAGCTCGGCGTAAGAATATCCCAGCTTCAGCATGGCGTCCGGGACCTTGTCCCTGTCGGGAAAGCCGACCACTACCTTCTCGAAATTCTCGGCGGCATCCGTATATCTCTTCATAGAATAGTAACACTCCCCTATCCAGTAGTAGGCATTATCGGTGAGATCGTGGTCGGGATATTTCGTCACGAAGTCTACAAACCTTGGAAGCGCCGCCTTTGCGTTCTTGTTCATGACCTCATCGAGGGCATTATCGTATAATGCCTGCGGGGCGTCCCCGGATGTCGTTTCCGTCTTTTCCACTTCCCTGTCAGGTGTTTTTTCCTCCTTTTCAGAGAGTCCTACTTTATCTTCTTTTAGGCTCTCTTCCGGAGGCGGGGCGATCTCCTCTTCCACGAGCGGCGTTTTCGTGACGCCCGAGATATATGCCGAGACCGAGGCATCCAACCTATCGACCTTCTCGTTCAACTCCGCCACCTCACGCGTGAGATCGGCCATCTTGTACTCCATATCCACGACGCTCCTCTCAAGCTCGGTGGCAGACCTGTTGCTATCCATCCCATGGGTCGTAGCGGGGAGCTCACATCCAGAAAGGGAAAAGACCGATGATACAGCAAAAATAATGAAAATATAAACTGGTGAATATCTTGCGAGACCTCTCATTCTCGGCCTCCAAAATCAATTATAATAAAGAGTCATAAACTCTAAATAACCGATTTTAACACTTTTGTCAAGGCGAATTCAAGCCCGATTTCTTTTTGTTTTTACTCCTATTTTGTGATATAAAGATGATGGAACTCGAAATTCTAATATATGTCATACATATCAAATAGTCAAAGGAGGACTAAAAGCCGATGAAAATAGTAAGATCTAACATCCTATTTGTCTTTTTGATAATACCGCTCCTTTTTGTCTTTTCTTGCGAGAAGATGGAATCGCCCTATCTGGGGAGTGAAATTGAGGACGAGGCCGGCATGGATATCGCCATGAAGTCCAAGGAATCGGGCGAGCTCATGGCTCCTCCCGGCCCGTCTTCCGGCGAGGCCCCCGCCCTCGAGATAAACCTAGAGACCATAATGATCATCAAGACCGCTGAGCTAAAGCTCAAGGTCGACGATTTTTTGGAGACCTTCGAAACAGTCCAGGGTATCGTCGATTCCGAGGGTGGTTTTATCGCCGATTCCTCCACCTACAAGTCCGAAGAGGACACAATGAGCGGTGATGTAACTATTCGGGTAGACCCCGATAAATTTGTGTCTCTGATCGACAAGATCAAAGTGCTCGGAGATTTGGAATATCAGAGGATCACAGGTGAAGACATCACGAAAGAGTATTACGATCTGGAGGCGAGGCTGAAGAGCAAAGAGAATACAGAAAGGCGCCTTTTGGAGCTTCTTGCAAAACAGACAAAAAGCGTAAAAGACATACTCGAAGTCGAGATAGAACTCGGGAGGGTTCGCGAGGAGATAGAGAGCATGAAGGGGACACTCCGCTACTATGACAACCTCGTCGGCCTCTCTACCGTCCACCTCAATATGTATGAGCCGGAGCCGCTGGCGCTTTCTGCATCGAGGATCTTCGGCCCGATCAAAGAGGCGCTCAGAGATTCCCTTGTTATACTCTCGGAATCATTCGCCGCCATGATCTACTTCCTCATGGTCGTCATTCCGTGGGCGATCCTCGGTGTATGCCTGTTTTATATTATCAGGGCGATAGTGAGAAAGAGCCGGAAAAAGAAGGAAGAGACAAAAGCAAAAAAGAAGTAAAACGATCCAAGGGTCGCAGGAGGGGATATCCTCCCCTCCTGCGTATCTAATTATGCCCAAAATCCCCTTAAGAAACATAATCCCCAACTACACCCTCTTGAGAGAAGTGATTGGAGAATCCGACGCCGAGGTCTACCTCGTCGGCGGCGCCGTGAGGGACTACATACTCGGGATGAAGGGCACGGATTTCGATTTCGTCGTATTCAGGGGCGAACCGAAAGGCCTCGCCGAGAGATGGTCAAAGGCCGTAAATGGGACACTCGTAATCCTCGATGAAAAGGAAAAGATATACCGTGTCGTATCGGGAAGATATGAATACGATTTCGCCCACCCGAAGGGACCGGATCCCGAGTCCGATGCGAAAAAAAGGGACTTTACGATAAATTCCCTCTTGGCCGACTTATCACAACCCAATCCGCCGATACTCGACTTTGCCGGCGGCATAAAAGATATCAAGAGAAAAAAAATAAGGGTGACTAACGATGCCGCCTTCTCAGACGACCCCTTGAGGCTTTTGAGGGGATTTCGATTTATGTCCGAGCTCTCCCATCTGAAATTTAAAATTGAGAGGTCTACGCTCGAAAAAATCTCGTCCGAAAGGGAACTCATCGGTGGCGTCGCCAAAGAACGTATAAGGGACGAGATCGCAAAGCTGTTTCTGTCAGATGGGTGCCACAGATCAGTCTATGGAATGAACGGGTTGGGGCTCCTCTCTTCGATATTTCCGGAGATCGAGAAAATGAGGGGGGTTGCGCAGAACAGGTATCACACAGAGGACGTATTGGGACATTCCTTATTGTGTCTAAAAAACCTTGAGTCGATAGTCCTAAATCCCAGGCCCTTTTTCAGAAGGAGGAGCGGTTTTATCTTGGACTATCTCGAAAAGCCGATGGGCGCGGGCTGGAAGAAATCATCCCTCCTGAAATTTGTCGCCCTATTCCACGACATCGGAAAGCCATTGGTCAAGACCGAAAAGGGCGACGGGGAGTTCGCCTTTTACGGCCATGAAAATATCGGTGCGGAGGTTTTTAAAGCGATCGCAAAGAGAATCCTCATGAATAGAAGGGGGGTAAATTTTTCCACGACGCTCATCAAGAACCATATGAGGCTTTTATCCCTCGCATCAGCAGACAAGCTTACAAAGAGAGCGATTGCAAGGCTGATCAGGGATGTCGGCGAGGAACTCCCCGCCCTGATGCTCCTGGGGATCTCCGACACTCTGGCGGGACACACGGACAAAAAAAGGCTGAAAATGAGCGTATCTCTGGTAAGAGATATTTTTCTTGTCTTCGATGAGATGAACCAATCAACCTTTAAGATCAAGCCCCTCATCGACGGGAGTGAGATAATGGAGGCGGCTGGGATCGATGAGGGGATCGAGGTCGGAAGGCTAAAATCTGAGCTCGTCGAGGCACAGATTGCAGGAGAGGTCAAGACGAAAGGAGATGCAAAATGCTTCGTGAAAAAAATGTCAAGAAGTATCTGAAGTGGGCCCATGTAACATCGAGGTTCATCCGATGGCTCAAGGTCGCAATGGGTATTATCCTCGTGTTTGCCTTTTTCCTCCCGTGGGCGGCACAGACCGAGGGGTGTGCCGACAGCGCCGTCGTGGTGAGGGACAACATCTCGGGATTCTCTCTTGTATACGAGGGGATCGCCCCCGAGGCGGTCGTATCGCCGATCCTCGGTATCGTCATCATCTTATTGGCGCTTTTTATAAAAGGAGTCGAGCTCCCGTTTACACGATCTATCGTGTCAATTCTGGAGGCCGTCGCCTCGTTTTACTCCTATGTATATATCTCATTCGGGATTTTTTTCTTGTCGGGCTTTCGTGAGCTATATGGTTTTGATTTGACCTTTGTCACGATAGTCAGTATCCCGTATGTATCTCTGGCCGAGGTCGTCGTCCACTTCCCGCTCTTAGACAAAAGGGGGAGGACAATCATGGTCGCCCTGCTTATGTTGATTATCGTTGCGCTCGTTGTCTATAATCTTACGGGGCAGGGTCATTAACATCGAAAAAAACCGGCGATAGATACCAAAAGGGGGCTGCTATCAACAGCCCCCTCAAAATAGGATTTCAGTTTTGATTAAATCGCCATCTAATCCCAATTAGTAAATAATCGCCCCCTTAACCGAAGTATCTCTCCCTGTTGGCCAGGATATAGTCTGCCGCCCTGTGCGCCATCGCCATAACGGCCATCATGTTGTGGGAGCTCGATGTCGACGGGCAGACCGAAGCGTCTACGACGAAGAGGTTCTTGACATCGTGGCTCTCCATGTAGTTGCCAACGACGGATGTCTTCGGATCTGGCCCCATCCTGCACGTCCCCTGGATGTGGAATGCCATTATAGAATTGCCGCAGGGTTTTATCCCCCTCTCGTCGACGACCGATATCTGGGATACATCGTCGATAATCGCGGGCACCTCGTACATGAAGACGACTTTTTTCGCCCCGGCCGCGAACATGACCTTCGCCCCCTCCTTCATCCCCTTCATCATCCTGTTTTTCGTGTCCTCTCTCATCTCGTAGTAAATTTGTTGCCTCCCGTATCTATTGAGCTTCACCTCGCCGCTCGGCTCCTCGGGGACGAGGATCATCATCCCCGCCATGTAATTGTATCCGGTCATCATCTCCTTTGTCTCGAGGCCAAATCCCGGCATAATGTTCGCCACGAGTCCCGGCATGCCGAATGCGCCCTCCATGCGAAATCCCGAAAGCCCCCTCTCCTCATCGACCTCCTCGAACTCATCGCAGAAATATCCCTGGGTCAAGCCTCTGTGGCCGTTTATCTCTTCCGAAAATATCCCGGCCACGATAGTCTGGGGCTGGAGGATGAGATTTTTCCCCACTACTCCGCTCGAATTGGCGATGGCGGAGTTCAGAAGTATCTGGTCGGTGTTTATCGTGTTCGCCGCAAGCATAATAACCTTCGCCGTGACCTCTATCTTCGCCTTTTCTTTTTTCGTCTTCGGATCCAATATCGATCCCGTTACCTTGTGGGCCTTCCCACCCTTTTCCTTGACACGCTCGGCCCTAGCATAGACATATAGCTTTGCCCCGCTCTCTATTGCCATCGGGATGTAGTTTATGCTCACGGCCTGCTTTGCGTTGTATGTGCACCCCAAGAGGCAGTAGCCGCATCCCAAACACCCCTCGCGGTTATGGTTGAAATTGCCTCCCGAATAGCCGAGGTTCTCCACCCCCCTCTTGACAATTAGATTATTCTTGTTTAGCTCGTCATCCCTGATTTTTTTTACCTTTAATATCCCCTCGGCCTTCTCGAAGTATGGCCGCATGATCTCGGGAGTCATATCGGTTATCCCGAACTCCTTCTCCCACCTCCTCAAGACGGGGTCGTGGATGCGGACGCAGTCGGCGACGTTGACCACCGTCCCGCCACCTACGCATTTCCCCTGCATTATGGCGACCGACAAATCCTTCGTCGCCCGTGCCGCCCGCTGCTGGTAGAGCTCCCCCATCATGTCGGGCTCCCGCTGGTTTAAGCTTGAACCCTTGAAGTATCCCCCCTCCTCGAGGAGGATGACCGAATATCCCGCCCCGGCCATCTCCATCGCCATGACGCCGCCCGATGACCCCGAACCTATGATACAGACATCACACGACTCAGTGACATCTTTATAAATATCTTTAGGATGTATTATCATCGATAACTCCTTTTTTAAATCGTCACGACTATACCCACGGGCCGTCGTAGCCAATATGCGGCCAGACCTTCTCGTTTGTATAAAAACCCATCAGGCAGAGTTTCTTTACGCCGAGAAAGGCACCCCTGAGGAGCGCAACACTGCTGTTCTCCCAGGCCTTTAGATATTCATCCTGCTCCTCTATTCCCATCTCCGTAAACCGCTTGAACTTGAACTGCAAGAAGAGAGGCCCGTGCTCGAGGAGTGTGATGACGCTCTTGAAATCCTTCTGCACCTCGGGATAGTCGGTCGCCGCAAAACCGTCGAAAAATTCTACCACGCCACAATCGAGTGCCCCCTCGGGGTACGGCCCTCCCCTCGGGACGATTCTGTCGGCAAATGCCGAAATCACGGCGTATCCCTTATCGTCCAAAAATTTCAGATCGGAGGGTTTTCCCTGATATCCACCGCAGCTCGACGCCAACCCGCCGAGGCTCGTTGCCGAGGCAACAATCGCAAGGCCCTTCAGAAAAGCCCTCCTCGTAGTTCCGAGGCCCGTGAGGATATTGTCATTGATGTTATCATTATATTTGTTTGGATTACTCATATGTCCTCCTAAAAGGATAATT
>CAZDOD010000142.1:0-7586 GCA_964506935.1 uncultured Thermodesulfobacteriota bacterium
CACCTCTGTTCACACTGGAAACGAGGACGCCCTCGATATCGGTGAGCCCCAGATACTTTGCAATCTTGGGTGTGACGTCTTCAACCACGAGACCCAAATCAGTCTCGACGCCCGGCTTTTCCCCGCCGCCGGGAATTGCACCCGTTACCGCACCCTCTTCGGGCATCCTTCCCACCTTCAGGGAAAATTCCTTGTTACTCCCGTTCCTGAATACGGTAACCGTCACCTTCTCCCCCACAGGGGTCTTGGCGACCAGAGCGGGGAGTTCCTTCATCTTATTTATTTTTTTGCCGTTGAAACTCAAGATGACATCTCCCTTTTTAAGTCCCGCCTTTTCGGCCGGGCTTCCAGGCTCGATGTCAGAAATCAAGGCCCCATTCGGCTCGGAAAGCCCGAATGACTCGGCCAGCTCCGGCGTCATCTCCTGGACGATCACCCCCAGCCATCCCCTTACGACCTCGCCCTTTTTCAATTGTGGCAAGAGGTCTTTCGCAATATTTACAGGTATCGCAAAACCTATCCCCTGACCCTGATTTATGATCGCCGTGTTGATGCCAACAACCTCTCCCTTGATGTTAAACAGCGGGCCGCCCGAGTTCCCGGGATTGATGGATGCATCGGTCTGGATAAAATCGTCATATGGGCCGGAACCGATAACACGCCCCTTGGCGCTGACAATCCCCGCCGTGACAGTCTCCTCAAGGCCAAAGGGATTACCGATGGCCACAACCCATTCTCCGACCTGAAGCTCATCCGAATCACCCATCTTTACCGTAGGCAGTCTTTCACCCGAGTCTATCTTGATCAGGGCCAGATCGGTTTTAGGATCCGTCCCTATGACACTTGCAGTAAAGGACTTCTCATCGGCGAGGGTTATGGTTATCTCGGTGGCGTTTTCAACGACATGGTTGTTTGTGAAGATGTATCCATCCGACGTAATGATAAATCCCGAACCCAGACTCTGAGTCTCAAAGGACTTTGGTATATCTCCGAAGTACCTTTCAAAGAAGCCGAATGGATCACTCCCGAATGGAGATTCCAAGGGGAACCCCGTTCCGACAACGGTTTTCGTACTTATATTGACAACCGCCGGTTTAAGCTCCCTGGCAAGAGTGGTGAAGTCGGGCAGCATTATATAGTTTGCTTCGCCCTCCTCCCCTTCAATAGGTCCGAAGATACCCGCAAAGCTCGGATCTGCAGCTGTCACCATAGATAGGGACGTAATCCCTATTATCAAGGCAAACAGAATAGTTGGAACTTTAAAAGAAAAAAAGTGACTCTCTTTATTCATACAAATAACCTCCTGTTAGCATTTGATTTCTGCTCATATTATTACTCTTTTCTATTAACCCGAAATTAAAAGCAGATTAAAAACTCCTAATCAATCTTAGATTTTAAGGGGAGACTGACCGTGAAGGTACTACCTTTACCGGGGGTGCTGGAAACATTGATCTTCCCATAATGTGCCTCCGCAATGAACCGGCAGATGGAAAGCCCCAATCCTGTTCCCCCCTCTTTTCTCGAACGATTTTTGTCCACCCTGAAGAAGCGGTCGAAGATATGCTTTTGGTCCTTCTTCGATATTCCGATCCCGTCATCGGTGACCTTTATCTCTATATTGCTCGTCATGATCCTTGCGCTCATATCGATGTTTCCGCCCTGCCTGGTGTATTTAATCCCGTTGTCGACCAGATTCAAGAAGAGCTGGCGGAGTCTGAGGCTGTTCCCCATAACGGTCACACCGTCAAGTTCGCCCACATCGATGCTGACTTTTTTCCCCTTCATATCGGCCAGCACCTTGCCCATATCGAATACATCCCTCAAGATCGGGACGATCTTGACAGGCTCCATATCCAAATGTTCCTGCCCCATATCAGCCCTTGAAAGGACCAGAAGGTCATCGATGATCCTGCTCATATGATCTATTTCTTCCAAGTTGCTCGTGAGGGTGGCCTTGTATCCATCGATGTCTCTGGCTGATCTCAGCGCCCATTCCGTTTCTCCTTTCAGTATCGTGAGGGGTGTCCTCAATTCGTGGGATGCATCGGCGCTGAACTGCTTTATCTGGGCAAATGACTTTTCGAGGCGTTCTATCATGTTGTTAAACGTCTCGGCAAGCCTTCCCAATTCATCCTTCGTGTTTCTGACCCGTATCCTTTGGGTCAAATTTTCCGCCCCTATCTTCCTTGCGGTCGTGGTTATATCATTTACGGGCCCAAGGGCAGCCTTCGCAAGCAAATAACCACCCACGCTCGAAAAAAGTAGTATGGTCGGGACAGTAAACAGGATGATAACAAGCAGCCTCTTCAATGTCTCTTCAACAGACTCGAGAGAAGTCCCGACCTGGACGAGGTTTACGAGATTGTCGTTTTTGATGACAGGAAAACTTATCATCCGAATAGGATATTCATCCAGGCCCACGAGGGTCTCGTACACAATCTCCCCGTTTTGGGCCCTCCTTACCGTCTCGGCTGTCCGGGGAAGTTTTTTGGGCAGGCTCCCGTCGGCGTCGTAATCGATGTTGCCGGATTTATCGAGAATCTGGATATATTTTGCGGTCGGCCTGAAGCCGAAATATTCCTCAAGGAAATCGTTCCAACTATCAGATCCCTCAATATCCCTCGTGGTGGAGTCGGCTGTGATCTCAGCGATAGTCCTGATCTTCTTGTCCACGCTGTCGTAAAGGGCGTGGGCCAGAAAAAAGTAAAGCATGGTAGAAAAGGTTATGAGTATCGCGGCAAGGACTATCGTGTACCATGCTACAAGTTTGGCCCTTATGGTTCTAAAAAACATCTCACTATTCCTTCAGTATATAACCTACTCCCCGAACTGTGTGTAAGAGTTTTTTAGGCCTTCCCTTATCTATCTTGTTTCTCAAATAGTTTATATACACGTCTATCACGTTGGTGAATGTATCGAACTTAATATCCCAAACATGCTCGGATATCATGGTCCTCGTGAGCACCCTTCCGACATTCCTCATGAAATATTCCAACAGGGCGTACTCCTTTGCGGTGAGGCTTATCTCATCTCCACTCCTCGAAACCTTGTGTGTTACAGGATCGAGTACAAGGTCAGCCAGAGTGAGCTTTAGGCTCTCTTCGGGCTTTCCCCTCCTGAGGAGTACCCTTATACGCGCAAGAAGCTCCTCAAAGGCAAAGGGCTTTGTCAGATAATCGTCGGCACCCATGTCCAGACCCTTTACCTTGTCTTCGGTCATATCCCTGGCGGTAAGTAGTATTACCGGTATGGTCTTCCCAACGCTTCGACCGAAAGCCCATCCATCTTCGGGAGCATGATATCGAGAATCACGATGTCATAATCATAGACATCAACCATATTGACCGCCTCTTCGCCATCCTCGGCCAAGTCTACGGCGTAGTGCTCTTCCTCCAGACCACGCTGGATAAAAGAGGAGACCTTCGATTCATCTTCTACTAATAGTATCCTCACGGTATTTTAATATCGCCTTTTAAGGATTATAAAGATACTCTAAATTTCGTATATTTTACACGATATATTATCAGATTTCAAACTTTATTTCCATACCCCTTTGCCCTCGATGACAACTGACCGCAAGCCGCCGATATATCCCCTCCCCTGCTGTCTCTTATGATGGCGTTAAGGTTGGCCCCGATAAGGATGTCCCTGAATTTCTCCACCGCATCGTCTTCTGGACGCTCATAAGGTGCCCCAAAGAAGGGGTTGAAGGGAATGAGGTTGACCTTGACCTTGAGGCCCCTTATCAGCGACACCAAGGCCTTTGCAGAATCCGTGGAATCGTTTACCCCGCGAAGCATGACATATTCTAACGTGATGCGGCGCCCCCTCTTCAATGGATATTCTCGAAGGGCAAAGATTAGATCTCTTAGGGGATATCTCCTGTTTATCGGCATAATACGGTCTCTCGTTTCGTCATCCGGGGCGTTTAACGATACCGCGAGATTCAGGGGTCTTGTCCTCCCCATTTCGAGGATCCCCCCCGGTATCCCCGCCGTGGAGAGGGTTACCCTCCTCCACGAGAATCCGAGACCCCAGTCTGAACAGATAATATCGATGGCCCTTGAAACCTCATCAAAGTTCAGGAGCGGCTCCCCCATCCCCATAAAGACCACGTTAGTTATCCTTGAGTTGGATCCGCCCTCCCTGGACTGGTAATCCTTGACGGCTAAAATCTGCCCGATGATCTCATGCGCCCCAAGATTTCTAATAAACCCCATCCTCCCCGTGAGGCAAAATGTGCATCCGAGGGGACATCCCACCTGGCTCGAGACGCAGAGCGTCGTCCTCTTGTCTTCAGATATCAATACCGATTCTATAGACTCACCGTCTTCGAGGCGAAACAGGAACTTTATCGTTCCGTCACCGGAGATATTGACATCCTCCGGCGTGATGTTCTTTATGCGTGCTTCCCCCGAAAGCTTCGACCGGAAGTCCTTGGAGAGGTCGGTCATCTCCCCGATGTCCGAGACACCCTTCTTATAGATCCACTTGAGTATCTGACCCGCCCTGAAGGGCTTCTCTCCGATCTCTCGTACGAAATCCTCTATCTCGCCGAGGTTAAGACCCAAGAGATCCCTCATCTCCTGCCTCCCCCCAAGAGCTATCTTATGAAAACTTCTCAATGTCACTGAAAAAATATCTTATCTCAAAGGCCGCCGTCTCGGGGGCGTCGGAACCGTGGACGGTGTTTACCTCTATCGAAGTCCCATACTTTTTCCTTATCGTCCCGTCTTCGGCCTTGCCGGGATCGGTTGCCCCCATAATCTTTCTGTTTTTCTCTATCGCCCCGTCACCCTCGAGGACCAAAACAATAGAGGGCCCGGAGCTCATAAAATCGGTGAGACTCGAAAAGAAGGGCTTGTCTTTATGAACCGCATAAAAACCCTCCGCCACCCTTTTATCCATGTGTATCATCTTCATTGCAACGACCTTTAGCCCCTCCTCCTCAAACCTCTTTATGATATCCCCGATGACACCCTTTTTAACACCATCGGGCTTTATTATAGAAAGTGTCCTTTCGATCATTTTAACCTCCAAAACCACGAAAATCTTCCGACTAATTGCCCAAAGCGAAATCCGTCCAATCTAATATTATCAAAAACAAAAAAGGCCCCTATGAAAAAAGGGGGAGGAAAAACCTACCCACTGTTTTAAGAATATCAGTTTGGCTCCGCCGTGTCAAGAAATATCACAGGCGATAAGAATTCCTAAAGGTCAATATTAATATGATGTCTTTTTAATTTAGACAAAATTTTAGGGTTTTCGGCATAAAAAAGATGGATGGGATGCGATCAAAAATCCGATTTCGGAAAAAAGACGCTATAGACTACACAGCATCCACGGGGTAATCCACCGCGATACGGTTAAAACTTTTCTATCTAAAAACCACCTAATTGTGTTTAAGGGCGATCTTTACAGCCCTGTTCTTCCCCTTTGCGAAAAATATATCGATGGCTTTGCGAAAGTCCTCCATCGGGAGTGTATGGGTCAAAAATCCGCCGAAATCGAGCTTCCCCTCGCGGTAGAGTGTTAGGGCCACGTCAAAAGAGCTCATCTCCACTCCCCTGAACAGCTCCATCCCGTGGCAGTTGATCCCCAGAAGACTCGTCTCCTGAAACCAGACCGGGGAGTAATCCAGCCTCTTCGGGGCGAAGTTTATCCCGACGATCACGACCGTCCCCTCGCCCCTCGTCCACCTCAGGGCGTCTTTTATCGTGCGGTCGTTTCCGACCGTGTCGTAAATTACGTCAAATCCGCCGACGACAATCTCGTTTTTAAAAAGCCCCGAAAAATATTTTCCCCCTGTTATCTCGGCGACCCTCTTATAGGCGTCCTTTTCTCCTATGATATCTTTTGCCCCGAGCCTTAAAGCGATCTCGGCCTGGTGTGGATAACGGGAGAGGGCGTAAACCTCGGCCTTCGGGCTTATCGCCTTAATCACCGCTATCATGTTTAGGCCAATCGCACCGGTCCCTATGACAAGGACCTTTTCGCCCTCCTTCGGCGGCCTCTTCAGGACGGCGCGCACGCTGCATGCCGTCGGCTCGATGAGGATGGCGTCCTCATCGGGGATGCCTTCGTCAATCTTTATGAGCTGGGTCTTGTGGGCGACCATGTACGGCGAAAATCCTCCCCCCTGATTTTCTGGTATTCCCTGATGTCCCGGCTTTTCGCACAGGAGATAATTTCCGCGCCGGCATTCCCTGCACATCGGCTCGGTCTCCTTCTGATAGCAGCTCGGCCAGTCGATCTTGAGTATCACCCTGTCTCCGGCAGAAAAATCTTTGGCACCGCTCCCGACCTCAATAACCTCCCCCACGAGCTCGTGGCCGATAAATTTTCTTGGGAGGGGCGGGACCGCCGCCGGTGCGACCTTCGGGTCGATCTCGAGGAACATGAAGTGGACATCCGACCCACACAGCCCGCACATCCTGTTTTTCACCTTGACCCAGTTCGGGCCGGGGATCTCGGGATCGGGGACCTCGGCGTACTGCACGGGAGAGAGCGCCGATAGTGGCGCCTTTTTCCAGAAAAGGGAGAGCGCCTTTATCAGGACTATCTTTTTTGTGTCCGTATCGAAATAGAGTGCCTTCATATTTGATTTACCTCAAAAGTATGTGGATTACTTTAAATCTTTTATATCATTTTAACAAGATACTTAAAAGTTCTTTTTAAAAAATCTTTAATTTCAACACGAAAGATGATAAAATAGTCTCTTTTTGATTTTGGTTTTTGATATGTCGCACCTCAGGGGTAATCTTCACGTCCACACGAATTTTTCAGACGGCCACTTCTCGCCTGAAGAGATGGCTAAAATTTATCTTGACCTCGGCTTCGATTTCATCGCCATAACCGACCACGAATATATGCTGAAGAAGGCATACCTCGACCTCTTCCCGCTCGACATCCCGGGGATCACGATCTTCGAGGGGATTGAGCTCGAGCCTGTCTTTATCCACTACCACCACACGCTGAAGATAAAGGGAGACACCGAGACCCTCCACGTCCTTTGCCACCCCGACCAATACAGGCTGTCGATAAAGGAGGTCAACAGGAGGATAGAGGTATTCAACGAAAAGGGGACGGGAAAAATCGACGCCGTTGAGGTGACATGCAGAGGCTTTTACACTCCGTTTTACGACACAAACGAGATAGCGCTCCCGAAGATAGCCTCGGACGACTCCCACGACGAGCACTCGTGCGGGATGACGTGGATCGACGTCAACGCCGAAAGGGACAAGGACTCGATAATCAGGGCCATAAAGGCCGGGGATTTCGAGATAGGCTTACTTTCCGGGAAGAGGAAGGTTGTGGGGGATGGGAAGTAGGTTTGGATTGGATTAAGAGCGATAATCCACTGAATCGGTTGGTGATGGATATTTTCTTAGAATTAAGGTTGAGAAGGCCGAAGTTGATAGGGGCACAAGTAAGTTGAAAAGATAAATTGAAGAATTAGAACTTAAATTTTCTAATGAATTTGAAGATTTTTCAGAAATTGAAGAATCTAAAAAATTAAGTACTAAGACTAGAAATAGTCTGAAAGATGATGATTTTGCTGTTGTTGTAGAAAAAGAAGGAAAAAA
>CAZDOD010000143.1:0-7560 GCA_964506935.1 uncultured Thermodesulfobacteriota bacterium
ATCGACCCCGGCATCGGTTTCGGGAAGACCTGGGATGACAACCTCAAGATAATAAGGCGTATACGCGATTTTTACGTCCTCGGGAGGCCCGTGCTCATCGGGGCGTCCAGGAAGGCGTTTATTGGTGGCGTCACGAAAAAGGAGGTCGATTCGAGGCTTTTGGGAAGCATCGGCGCCGCCGTTTCGGCTTCCGCATATGGGGCGCATATGGTCAGGGTCCACGATGTCGAAAAGACCCGCGACGCCCTCTTGGTGGTCGACGCCGTAAAGAGGGGGGCGATTGAAAGGGGCGATATATAAAAAACTTGTTGGATTAGCGGGCCTTTTCGTTGAGAAGGTCTTTTTATATTTTGTGTAGCTTTGTCGGGGTGGATTGGATGTCACAGAAAAAAAGGACAAAGGAACTCTTCGGGACGGACGGAATAAGGGGTGTCGCAAACGAGGAGCCTATGACGACCGAGACCGCCATGAAGGTTGGGAGGGCAACGGCGTATATTTTTAAGGGGGGCAACAGGAGACACCGGATAGTCATCGGTAAAGACACGAGGCTGTCGGGGTATATGCTTGAGACGGCCCTAGCGTCGGGGATTTGCTCTATGGGTGTCGATGTCCTCTTGGTCGGGCCTTTGCCGACACCTGGCATAGCGTTTATAACATCGAGTATGAGGGCCGATGCCGGTGTGGTGATCTCGGCGTCCCATAATCTTTTTCAGGATAACGGCATCAAGATATTTTCCGGTGACGGCTTTAAGCTCCCCGATGAGAAGGAGCAAGAGATAGAAGACCTGATATTTTCAAATAAGATAGACAAACTACGCCCGACGGCGACTGAGGTTGGGAAGGCCTTTCGTGTGGATGACGCCGTCGGCAGGTATATTGTATTTCTCAAGGCTATTTTTCCCAAAGACCTCGATCTTACGGGCCTGACCATTGCGGTCGATTGCGCCCACGGCGCCGCATACAAGGTGGCCCCCTCGGTCTTCGAGGAGCTGGGCGCAAAGGTCATAGTCATGGGGGATGAGCCTGACGGTGAGAACATCAACGACGGCTGCGGCTCCCTTCACCCCGAGCTCGTAAGCTCCGCGGTAAAGAGTTCCGGTGCTGATATCGGTATCGCCCTCGACGGCGATGCGGACAGGGTCATCGTTGTTGATGAAGGGGGCAGTGAGGTAAACGGCGATAAGATAATGGCGATCTGCGCTCAGGATAAGATGGAGGCGAGGATGCTTAAGGAGGGAGTTTTGGTTGCAACGGTTATGAGCAACATGGGTCTTGAGGTCTTTATGAAGAGAATAGGGGGAAGTCTCGTCCGCACCCCCGTTGGAGACCGCTACGTCGTGGAGAAGATGGTCAAGGGGGGCTACAATTTGGGTGGTGAGAGGTCGGGACATCTGATCTTCCTAGATTACAACACGACCGGAGACGGGATATTGTCGGCGCTCAAGGTTCTCTCCGTCATGGTGAGAAAGCAAAAAAAGCTCTCGGAGCTGTCGGGCATCATGACCGAGTTCCCGCAGGTTTTAAAAAACGTCAAGGTAAAAAAGAGGGTGGATCTAAACGAGTCGCCAAAGATCAAGAAGGCCATCACCGATGCCGAAAAACAACTGGGGGACACCGGTAGGGTTCTGGTTCGCTTTTCGGGGACTGAGCCTAAGGTCAGGGTCATGGTCGAAGGGGAAGACGAGGGACTGATCACTAGTCTCGCCTCGGACATTGCTGACACGATAGAGAGAGAGCTCGGATGATTATCGGAGTCGGAACCGATGCCCTCGAAATAGATAGGATGGCGACATCAATGAAGAGGCGCGGCAAAAGCTTTGAGAGGAGGATATTTACGGAGGCGGAAACCGCCTACTGCAACAGAAAAAAGGACTCGGCCTCGTCTTTCGCCGCACGATTTGCCGCAAAAGAGGCTATGATGAAGTCGCTCGGAAGGGGGCTCTTTCAGGGGATGGCCTTTAAGAATATCGAGGTGGTGAGGGGCCCGAGGGGAAAGCCGGGGATAAAGCTATCCGGCGGGGCGAAAGAGATATTCGAGGAGATGAGAGGAAAGTCGATACATCTCTCCCTAACCCATTCAAAGGGATTGGCATTTGCCGTCGTGATCGTTGAAGGGTGAGGAGTTGCAATAGATAGGGTTTGGTGGAGGTGGGGTAGGATTTTTATGATTTTTATATATTGTGGAATTATTATCTTATTGAATTAGACATGAAGGTCGCAACGGCAAAAATAATACGGGAGCTCGACAGACGGGCAAAAGAGGATTACGGGATTTCGGGCGCCGTCCTGATGGAGAACGCCGGAAGCGGGGTGGCCCGGATCATCCTTGAGGAATTTCCTGATCTCGTAAGCCTGGGGGCCTCGATTATCTGCGGGCGGGGAAACAACGGCGGCGACGGGTTCGTCATCGCGCGACACCTCGAAAACAACGGCATCGATGTTGATGTCTTCATCGTCGGCGGGGCCGAAAATGTCAGGGATGGTGAGGCGAAGACCAATCTCGATATTATACGTAAGATCGGCATCGAGGTTCTGGAAATAAAGGGAGACGAAGATCTGATACCCCTGTCTCGGTCTTTGAGTGAGCGGGGAATCGCCGTGGACGCTTTGTTGGGGACGGGGCTTGAGAGGGAAGTAGTCGATATATATGAAAAGGTCATCTCGGAGATAAACAGCGCCAGGGAAGCAGGACTCCCCGCCGTCGTCTCTGTCGATATACCCTCTGGTATCTCCGCAGACACAGGGAAGGTCTTGGGGTGTGCGATAAAGGCGGATTTTACGTGCGCCTTCGCCCTGCCTAAGGTGGGGGAACTGATATATCCCGGCGCGGAGTATTCGGGGGAGTTGGTGGTTTTAGATATATCTATTCCCCGGCGCCTCGTCTCTGACATGGAGATCAAACACAATATTTTGTCCCAGGCTCATTTTCCGGGTCTCTTGGTCGATAGAAATCCCAATTTCCATAAGGGAAACTTCGGCCACCTCCTTTTGATCTCTGGGTCTCCCGGAAAGACCGGGGCGGCCTATCTCTCTAGCGAGGGCGCATTGAGGGCTGGGGCCGGGCTGGTTACTGTTGGGATACCCGAATCTCTAAATCCCATATTAGAGGTCAAGCTGACAGAGGCGATGACCTTGCCCCTCCCCGATGAAGGAGGGCACTTCTCATCGGCGGCGTTCGACCAAATTAGAAAGGCCTTGGACGGTAAAGATGCCATCGCCATCGGCCCGGGTCTCGGGACGTCAAAGGGCGCCCGCGAGGTGGTTAGGGGATTGATCTCGGAATCGGAGATTCCGATTGTCATCGACGCCGACGGGTTGAACGTCATCGCCTGCGACGCTCAGATACTCAAAGATAAAAAGACGGATATTATCCTCACACCCCACCCCGGTGAGATGGGGAGGCTCTTAAATAAGGCGACGAGCGAGGTTCAGGACGATCGGATCGGCGCGGCTCAAAATCTCGCAAAAGAGCATGGCGTGTGGGTGGTCTTGAAGGGGGCGCGAACTGTAATTTCGACTCCCACTGGCGAGATATTTATCTCCGTGGGAGGAAATCCCGGGATGGCGTCGGGGGGGACGGGCGATGTCCTCACCGGGCTCATCGGGGGTTTTCTCGCGGGCTCCAGGGATCCCATCGCATCTGCGGCCGCCGGTGTCTACATCCACGCCGCCGCGGGTGATATTGCAGCAGAAGATGTCGGAGAGGTATCACTCATCGCAACAGACATCCTTGATGAAATCCCGAATGTGATCTCAAGGCTCAAAGGCCAAGACCCCGAACAATTTGAGCAGGGGACATATAAAATCAGAATTTAAAATTTTGCCTGAATCCTCAGATTTTTTTGACTGGGGATTCTACATTTGTATAGAGTTATCAAAAGCGGTTTGAGGCCGACATCGAAAAAGAATCGAAAAGCTTGATATAGCCTGTTTTTAGATTTAAAATTATGGGAATCGAGATCAAGACACATTCCCCAGACGAGACCATCCTTCTTGGTGAGGCTATAGGAAGGGGTGCGGATGGGGGCTTAGTGCTTGCGCTCACAGGAGAGATGGGATCGGGAAAGACCAAGCTCACCCAGGGGATCGCAAAGGGGCTGGGCGTGCCAGAGGATTTTCGGATAACGAGCCCGACCTTTACACTAATCAACGAATATCCGGGGAGGTTTTTTCTCTATCATTTTGACCTATACCGTATATCCGGGCCCGATGACCTTCTCGACCTCGGATATGAAGAGTATTTCTATGGGGAGGGTATCGTCGTTTTGGAATGGGCCGAGAGGGCGAAAAATCTCCTCCCGCAAAAGAGGGTTGATGTCGAGATATCGATATTGGGGGATAATCTCAGGAAATTTGTTTTCGATTTTCGGGGGGATGCATTTGATCTGTTAAAACACGAAATTTTATCTTTAATAGAATCTCAAAAGATGGATAGGGGGGAGTTTCTTAATGCTGATTGTCCAAAAATACGGCGGGACATCGGTAGCTAACCTTGAGCGTATTACGAATGTCGCCCGGATGGTCAAAAAGACCAAAGATGATGGGAATAAGGTGGTGGCGGTGTTGTCGGCAATGGCCGGCGAGACCGACAGGCTCATAAACCTCGCCCACGAGATCAATCTAAATCCTTCGGTGAGGGAGATGGATGTCCTCATCTCGACGGGGGAGCAGGTGACGGTGGCGCTTCTGTCTATGATCCTAAACAACATGGGATGCCCTGCAAAGTCCTTTCTTGGATCGCAGGTGAAGATCCTCACCGATGATTCATTTACAAACGCCAGGATCACCGAGATCGAGAAAAAAAGTATCACGGAGGAGCTCGAAAACGGAGGCGTTGTCGTAGTGGCGGGATTTCAGGGCGTCGACACAAATGGGAATATCACCACGCTTGGCAGGGGCGGATCGGATACCACCGCGATGGCATTATCCGCCGCACTTTCGGCCGATATCTGCGAGATATACACCGATGTCGACGGTGTTTTCACCACGGACCCGAATATATGCCCCGATGCAAGAAAGCTCGACAAGATATCGTATGATGAGATGCTTGAGATGGCGAGCCTTGGGGCAAAGGTGCTCCATACAAGGGCTGTGGAATTCGCAAAGAAATACAATGTTCCGATCTTGGTGAAGTCGACCTTTACCAACAGTTCGGGGACTTACGTAATAGCGGAGGATAAGGATATGGAACAGGTGATCGTTTCGGGAATAGCGTACAATGTTGATGAGTGTAAGTTGACGTTAAGGGGCGTCCCTGACCGGCCCGGGATCGCCTCGAGGATCTTCGGCGAGATTGCGAAGGCTAATATCATCGTCGATATGATTATCCAGAATATCAGTGAAGACAACATCGCCGATATCACGTTTACAGTTCCCAAAAATGACCTCGCGAATGCCCGTGAGATCTTAGATAATCTTAAAGGCGAGCTCAATGCCGAGGACGTAATCGCCGACGAGAATATCGCAAAGGTCTCGATCATCGGGTTCGGAATGAGGAGCCACGCCGGGATCGCTTCAAAGATGTTCGAGGCCCTGTCAAAAGAAAATATCAATATCATGATGATAAGCACATCCGAGATAAAGGTCTCATGCGCCATAGAGAGGAAATATACGGAGCTTGCGGTGAGGGTGCTCCACGACACCTTCAAACTTGGGGAAAATAAGCTTGATGTCAAAAAAGAGGAGTTTTAATAGCTTGTGAGACTAGTAAAAATATACGATACGACCTTAAGGGACGGCGCCCAGGCCGAGGACATCTCCTTTATCACCGCCGATAAGCTTAAGATTGCAAAGAAGCTCGACGATCTCGGCGTCCACTACATCGAGGGGGGATGGCCGGGGGCGAACCCGAAGGACGATAGATTCTTCAAGGCGATAAAAAGCACGCGCCTCAATATCGCCCGCCTCGTGGCGTTCGGATCGACCCGAAAAAAGGACAAGACACCAGAATCTGACGATATGATAAAGGCCCTCCTTTCGGCCGGGACCGAGGCCTTGACGATAGTCGGAAAGAGCTGGGAGATACACGTGACCGAGGTACTCAGGGTCAGCCTCGACGAGAACTTGGGGATGATACATGATACCCTGTCGTATCTCAGGGGGAGGGTCAAAGAGCTATTTTTTGACGCCGAGCATTTCTTCGACGGATTCCTGGCCAATCCCGAATACGCCGTCGCCTGCCTCAAAAAGGCCGAAGAGGCGAATGTGGACTGCATCGTCCTTTGCGACACCAACGGCGGGGTCATGCCGTGGGAGCTTGGCAAAATAGTTGAGAAGGTCAAGGGCGAGATCAAGACGCCGCTCGGTATCCATTGCCACAACGACCACGGCCTCGCCGTAGCAAATACGATCGCTGCCGTAAAATTGGGGGTTGATCACGTCCAGGGGACGGTAAACGGCTACGGCGAGCGCTGCGGAAACGCCGACCTGATGACGATAATCCCCACACTCAAACTCAAGATGGGGATCGAGTGTATATCGGACAAACAGATGGAGAGGCTGAAAGACATCTCGAGGTTCGTCGATGAGATGGCAAACCGCATGCCCGACAAGCACAAGCCCTACGTCGGAGACAGCGCATTCGCCCACAAGGGCGGAATCCACGCGAGCGCCGTCGTGAAAAATCCCCTGACCTACGAGCACATAAATCCCGCACTCGTCGGAAACCAGCAGAGGATACTCGTCAGCGACCAGTCTGGGATATCAAACATCAAATTCAAGGCCGAAAAGTTCAACATAGACCTCTCAAATGAGGGGGAGGGGGCAAAGGGGCTGGTTGCGGCCGTCAAGGACCTCGAGGGGAAGGGGTATCAGTTCGAGGGGGCCGACGCATCGTTCGAGCTTTTGATGAACCGCACCCTCGGCAGGCACACCTCCTACTTCAAGCTCAAGGGCTTCAGGGTCATCGTCGAGAGGAAAAAGGGCGACAAGGAGCCGCTGTCCGAGGCGACGATCATGATAGACGTCGACGGGAGGATCGAGCACACCGCCGCAATCGGAAAAGGGCCGGTAAACGCCCTCGACAACGCTATAAGAAAGGCGCTCGAAAAATTCTATCCCGAGCTAAGCGAAATGAAGCTCCTGGACTACAAGGTCAGGGTGCTGACGACCGAGGACGGCACCGCCGCCACCGTCAGGGTGCTGATCGAGTCGGGGGACAAGGAGGACACGTGGGAGACGGTCGGGGTGGACGAAAACATCATCCAGGCGAGCTGGACGGCCCTCGTCGACAGCATCGAATACAAGCTCTACAAGGACGAAAAGAAGCGAAAGGCGACCAGATCCGACTGACATTTCGGTTTAGTGGAAAGGGTGTGTTTTGGGAAACGAAAAGAATCCCGAAAGAGACCTCGAAGAAGTTGGCCTTTCGCGCTACCGCGCGGGGATACTCGTCCTCGCATCAATAATCCTTACATTTTTTTCAATATCATATCTCCTAGGGGCGATCGATTCCCTGAAGAACACAGAACCGCAATCATTGAGCATTGCTGTTGTCGCCCCGGACGGCGGGATTGATTTCTTCCCGGAGGGGACGACGATCGAGGGGGCGTTTGATACATG
>CAZDOD010000144.1:0-7504 GCA_964506935.1 uncultured Thermodesulfobacteriota bacterium
TAGTTTTCTGATTCTTTAAAACTTTTATGTTAAAAAATTTTTTCTAATATCGATTTTTCATTATCATTGAATGGATATTTTGCATTCTGATTAAAATAAGAATAGCCTTTTATAAAAAGAAATGACAATGCGATAATAATACAAGTAATTCCCTTTGCTTCATCTTTTTTATATATATTTTGAATAGCCAATCTTGATATAAAAGAATCTGGTCCGATAGGCGGTAAACCAATAATTAATATTGTTGGTACATTCACATTCCCTATTTGTTTTATCTTTTCTTCGATTTTATAGATTACCTGTTTTTCCATTTCATCAATTCCTAAAACTCCCACTGAATAATTTGAATCTAGTTTTATACCTTTTTTTTCATAGATTTCTTCTTTTATTTCAGTAGGTGACATTCTTATATTTTTATAAATTAGTGTTGTTTCGACTAGAGCTTTTTTACCTATAATTTCTATTAGAGCATCCACATTAGATTTAGAAAATTGTTTATGTTTGAATTCGATATCTAATACCTTTAAATCTTTGTGGATATCAATAAATTTGCTAATAGCAAGAATTTCAAATATAGAAGACCACCTATTTTGTTGTTCGGAAATTTCTTTTTTATATGATTTTGAAATTAAGTTGACTTTATTTCTTAAATATTTTTTCTTTTTATTAACTCTATAAATTCTTTTGATAGCTGTATTAAGCCTTTCAAATTCTTGTTCATCATTAAACCAAATAAAAGGCCCTCCAACAAGAGTTGAGTATATTGGATTTTCTCTATGTTTATTATTAATGTAAAACTTCTCAATATCATTTTTTACAATATCAAACCATTTTTTATCAAAGTAATTTTGGAGCAAAAGATTCCTTGACGTTTCAATGTTTTTTTTAAAGTTGTTTAATCTATCTAATAAATTCAAATGATATCCATATATCCCTGAATTCATGATAACATTTTCTATAAATTGAAATATAAGTTTGTTACATTCTAACATTAAAAGAAGACTTTGTATAATATCTTATTAAAATTGCTACGAAAGTTTCTAAGAAGTGAACACCTTACTTCAAAATATAGTGATTAAGTAGATTTTTTTATGCTACAGTATTAATCTAATCGTTTTTATTATTGAGTTATTCTGATCATTTGAAAAAATAGACTTGAAAAGTAAGGAGATAAATCATGAAGAAATTGAGATTATTTTTGGGGACGATATTTATTGTCCTTCTAGTTTCGGGATGTCTGTGTCCGAGAGGCGGTGACGTAATATATCAGGTGTCCACGATCGATGCGCTTTCCGAAGGCGTCTACGACGGGGAGGTGACGTTTGACGATCTCAAAAAGCACGGCGATTTCGGGATAGGGACGTTTAACGGCCTCGACGGCGAGATGATCGGCTTCGACGGCGAATTCTATCAGATAAGGGTCGACGGGGTTGCATACCCCGTCCCGGGATCAATGATGACCCCGTTTTCCGTCGTGACCTTCTTCGACGCGGAGAAAACCGAGACGATCGATGACGTGATGACTCTTGAAGATATAAAGCAGCATATCCTCAATGAGGTTGAGACGGAGAACGTTTTTTATGCCGTCAAGATCTCCGGGACCTTCAGCTACGTCAAGGCGAGGAGCGTCCCGAAACAGGAAAAACCATATCCGAGGCTGATAGAGGCCGTCAAGGATCAGGCGATATTCGAGTTTTACGACACCGAGGGGACCATCGTCGGATTTTGGTGCCCGGCATACGTGGGCGGGATAAACGTCAGCGGCTTTCACCTCCATTTTCTCACCGCCGACAAAAAAGCGGGGGGCCACCTATTCGACTTTGTTGAAAAGAATGTGACGGTTGAGATAGACGAGACATCGGAATTCTACTTGGTCCTCCCCGATAGCGAGGATTTCTACAGGATCAGTTTTTCCGAAGACGAGAATCCGGAGATAAATAAGATCGAAAAGAGATGATCTTACCTGAGGGGCTTTTTATCATTTAAGTGAAACGCCCTCTGAAAGATATTGACCCTACTCTTACAATATGGTATCAAGGCTATGTGTTTCTTAAGAGTGGGGTTTTTTATTGAATCTTCTCTTGTCAAACGACGACGGTATCGAGGCTGAGGGCCTAAAGGCGCTTGCGGAGAGGCTCAAGCGGGACCACAAGATATTCGTTGTGGCCCCTGATAGCGAAAAGAGCGCATCGAGCCACAGCCTCACCCTGAAGCATCCCCTGAGGGTCAAAAAGATAAAGAAGGGATTTTATGCGGTCGACGGCACCCCCGCCGACTGCGTTAATCTCGCGATAAATGACATCCTCCCCAAAAGGCCCGATTTCGTCATCTCGGGGATAAACCACGGGGCGAATCTCGGGGACGACATATCGTATTCGGGGACCGTCTCCGCAGCGATGGAAGGGGTGCTTTTCAACATCCCTTCGATTGCGATATCATTCGAGATGAAGGGTAATTATGATTTCGAGCCGTCGGCCGATTTCGCGGCTAGGCTCCTTTTATATTTGGAGAAGAACGAGCTCCCGAAAGACACCATCCTAAATGTCAACGTGCCGGATAAGATCATCGAGAGGGAAAGGGATTTCAAGATCACGAGACAGGGTAGGAGGATCTATGAGAATGTGGTCACAGAAAAGACCGATTCAGCCGGGAAAAAGTATTACATGATCGGGAGCAACGAGATAAAATTTGAGGAGGATATAGAGTCTGATTATTTCGCCGTCTCGAACGGATATATATCGATAACTCCGCTCCATCTTGATCTGACAAATTACTCGTCTATAAAGGAACTCAAAGGTTGGCGGCTCTAGACAATTATGAGATCGCAAGAAAGCGGATGGTGGAGGAGCAGATAAAGTCGAGGGGGATAAAGGATCCCACCACCATAGAGGCTTTTATGAAGGTACCGCGCCACCTATTTGTCGAGGAGGCGTTGTGGGGGCAGGCGTACAGTGATTATCCGCTCCCGATCGGGCAGGCTCAGACGATCTCGCAGCCCTATATCGTGGCGCTAATGACTGAGGGATTGGAGCTTACTGAGAGCGACCGTGTCCTCGAGATAGGGACGGGATCGGGATATCAGACGGCTATCTTGGCCGAGATCGCGGAGCTTGTCTTTTCGATAGAGAGGAAGAATGAACTTTCCGAGCAGGCAAAAAAGATGCTCACAAAATTGAAGTATACTAATATAGAGATAAAGGTCGACGATGGGACGCAGGGTTGGAAGAGCGAGAGCCCCTTTGACGCCATAATCGTGACGGCGTCATCACCCGACATCCCGAGCCCGCTAACTGACCAGCTCAAAGACGGGGGGAGGATGGTTATCCCCGTGGGGGGACGGGTCTCCCAAGACCTAATCAAGATTAGAAAGGTGAAGGGGAAGATAAAGAAGGAGAACATGGGCGGCTGCAGATTTGTAAAATTAATTGGAGAATACGGATGGCGGGATTAGATAAACTATTTGGATTAATGCGCAAGACCTACGACTGGGTGCTTCACTGGGCCGAGACCCCATACGGGGGCCCGGCCCTTTTTGTCCTCGCATTCTGCGAGTCTTCATTTTTCCCGATTCCACCCGATGTCCTCCTTATCGCACTTGCGATATCGAAACCGAAGCGGTCGTTTTACTACGCCGGTCTCTGTTCGATCGCATCGGTCTTTGGCGGGGCGCTCGGCTATTTTTTCGGTTACGAATTCATGGAACTGATCGGGAAGCCGATTCTCAATTTCTACGGATACATGAATGAATTCTCAGCGATTCAAGCGCTATACCAGAGATATGACTTCTGGGTGGTCGGGATGGCCGGATTCACCCCCATCCCCTACAAGGTCTTCACGATCGCGGCGGGTGCCTGCGACATCAATTTTTTTACATTCATGCTGGCGTCTATCGTGAGCAGGAGCGCCCGGTTTTTCGCCGTGGGCCTCCTCATTTATATATTTGGCGCCCCAATCAAGGTTTTCATAGATAAATACTTCAACATTCTGGCGGTCGTTTTCTTCGTCCTAATAGTCCTCGGTTTTGTGGTGATAAAATATCTCTTTTAGGGGGAGTGATTTCCGTGCCTCTTCAGATAGCGGTTGTCGGATCGGGTGTGAAAGATGGGGATGGGTCGGTCAAGCAATTGGCGAAGGAGGTGGGAAGGGAGGTGGCAAGGGTTGGCGCCGTCCTCATCACGGGTGGTCTTGGCGGCGTGATGGGATGGGCGTCATCGGGCGCAAAGGAGGTGGGGGGGACTACCATTGGGATTATTCCTGGGACTGAAAAAAATGACGCGAATCCTTTTGTAGACTACGTTGTGGTCACGGGGATGGGACACGCGAGGAACGTCCTGGTTGTGAGGTCGGCCGATGCTGTAATCGCCTTATCGGGAGGGCCGGGGACTTTGAGCGAGGTTGCGTTGGCAGTCAAAATGGGGAAAAAGGTAATCGGACTTGACGCATGGGGCGATATAGATGGTGTGACGTCCGCCAGGACGCCGAAGGAGGCCGTAAAAATCGCCATAGATTCGATCGGATGAAACGAAAAAACTACTATACCGTTTTTCTATTTATACTTTTTTCCCTGACTTCGTGTGCCACTACGGGTCCGGGGGTCTATCATACCGTTGAGAAGGGCCAAACCCTCTGGAGGATCTCCCGGACTTACGGCGTGGACATCCAGACGATAGCCGAGTATAACGAAATCTACGATCCCGATCTGATATTTACCGGACAGGAATTATTTATCCCCGGCGCATCGAGGGAACTAGAGGTCGAAATCTATAAGGGGGAAGAAGAGGAGAAGGGCGAGATAATCGTAAGCAAGGGTCTTTTTGAGTGGCCTACGGAAGGACTCGTCTATTCGCTGTTCGGAATAAGATGGGGTAGAATGCATAAGGGGATAGATATCTCGGGAAAATTGGGGACACCAATCATCGCCTCCAAGGACGGCAGGGTCATCTACACGGGGACAAGAGGGGGATACGGCAAGACCGTTATGTTGGAACACGATAAAAATTTTGTAACGCTCTACGCCCATTTGAGCAGTATCAAAGTAGTAAACGGCGATATAGTGAAGCAGGGAGATGTAATAGGATACATGGGGAGTACGGGTAAATCGACCGGCTCCCACCTTCATTTCGAGATACAAAAGGACGGCAAGGCGAGAAATCCGTTGTTTTTTCTGCCTTGAGGTTACCCATGAAGATAGAGGGATTAAGGGAAATAATCGACGCGGCAAGGGGGAAGAGGAAGTCAGATATTCTCCTCAAAGGTGGGAATATTATCAATGTTTTTACGGGCGAGGTAGCCTCCGGTGACGTGGCGATAACGGGCGGATTGATCTCCGGGGTGGCCGAAAAAGGACAATATAATGCCGAAACCATCATCAATGTAAAAGGAAAATATATAGCACCGGGCTTTATCGACAGCCACATCCACATCGAGAGCTCAATGGTCACGCCGTCCGAGTTCGCCCGCGCCGTGCTCCCAAGGGGCACGACAACAATTATCGCCGACCCCCACGAGATTGCCAACGTCCTCGGGATCCGCGGGATCAGGTTGATGCATGAGGATGCAAAACGAACCCCCCTCGATGTCAGGTTCGTTATCCCCTCCTGTGTTCCGGCAACCGATATGGAGACTTCTGGGGCGAAACTTACATCCAAAAAACTCAAGTCCCTCATCGGCGAGGATTGGGTTTTGGGATTGGGCGAGGTGATGAATTTTCCGGGGGTGCTGTCGAAAGATAGGGAAATCTTGGAAAAGATCATCATGGCGAAAGATGCAAATAAGATAATCGACGGACACGCACCGATGCTATCGGGGCTGGATCTCTCCGGATATATTGCGGCCGGTATAGGCTCGGATCACGAGTCGATATCTCTTTCCGAGGCAAAAGAGAAGCTTGGAAAGGGGATGTTTGTGATGATCCGGGAGGGGAGCACCGCCAAAAATCTCGAAGAGTTGCTCCCCCTTGTGAATGAGAAGAATTTTTTATTTGCAACATTTGTCGCCGATGACATCGATCCGGGTGATCTCATGGACAGGGGACACATCGACTATTTCCTTAAAAAGGCGGTGTCTCTGGGTCTCGACCCGATAATGGCTATCAGGATGGTGACGATATCTCCGGCGATCCACTTCGGTCTTTCAAATATCGGGGCTGTAAGTCCGGGGAGGACGGCCGACATTGTGGTTTTGGATAACTTCTCGGATTTCTCGGTAAACATGGTTTTTAAAAGGGGAAAAATGGTCGCAAGGGATGGTACCCCGACCTTTGACAGGGGAAAGGGATCGATAAAGTACCCGAAGTCCATGAACGCGAAGCTGCCGAAGAGGGATGCAATAAGGATATTGTGGGAAAAGAGAAAGGCGCGGGTGATCAAGGTGATTGTTGGCCAGATCATCACCGATGAGATAAATGTGGAGCTAAAAGAAGAGGGCGGCTATGCCATATCCGATACCATGAGCGACATTCTGAAGGTCGCCGTATTCGAGAGGCACAGGCGCACGGGAAACGTCGGTCTCGGATTCATATCGGGATTTGGGCTGAAAGAGGGGGCGATTGCATCTTCGGTCGGCCACGATTCTCACAATATAATAGTGGTAGGGACAGAAGATGAAGACATCTATCTTTCCGCGAAGAGAATCGTGGAAATTGGCGGAGGGCAACTGGTTGTCAAAAAGGGGAAAGTGATCTCCGAACTCCCACTACCAGTGGCGGGGATAATGAGCGGTAGACCGCTCGAGGAGGTTGAATCTGGAATAAGAGATAATCTTGCAGCCGCAAAAGAGATAGGATGTGTCCTCGAAAATCCCTTCATGGCACTTTCGTTTCTATCGCTCCCTGTGATACCGAAGCTAAAGATCACGGACAGGGGATTGGTCGATGTTACGAAATTTTCTCTCGTCCCAATCTATCTATAATGAAAGGATAATCGTCCGTAGACAGAAGCGGGCCCGCCTTAGTCGGAACTCTCCCCCTTTATTTCCGAATAAGCAAAAATCCTTTTCGCTTAGCGACCTTCGTTATAAATCTCTAACTTTTAAGCTCCTCCCCTATCCAGATTAAGATTTCATCGATATGTTTTTTTATGAAACGGGGTTTGTGACGGCCCCCGTCGATTATGTTGTTTTCGGGATAGACCGCTGCCCCTGAGGATTTCAGAAATGGCAAAATTATCGGGACATGGGCGTCAAGGTTGAAGTCATCTTCGCTCCCAGCAATTATGTAGTATCTCTGGCCCACAAGATCGGCTTTTTTCCCCCTCAACATATCCGCAGGATTTACCATCATGAGCCTCTCCCACACAAACATGTCCTCCTTCCAAACCTCTCCGACAGCGATGTCGCTGTCGAATACCGGATAGTATATCCATTTTTCCGTCACGCCGAAGAGCCCGCCGAAGACCGAGCCGTTTACTATCCTTTTCGGATCGTCAAAATCTATCGGTGCGTAGTGACTTGGATCATAGTCGAGCAGCTTATTGCCTCCTATACCGTATCTTAGATCAAGGGATCC
>CAZDOD010000145.1:0-7503 GCA_964506935.1 uncultured Thermodesulfobacteriota bacterium
GAAGGAAAAAAATAACCTTCGCCCCGTATGGTTTGGGTATCCTTTTTCTGATAGCCTCGATGAATTTCGTGGTTATGTTTGTGTGGGGCAGTCTCATGTTTATCATGCCGCTTTTCGCCGTATCGATTGGTATGCAGGATTATTCGGTTGGCTACTTCTTTGGTGCGCTATCCTTCGGAATGATTTTCACTGTATGGCTCGCCCAGAGGAATTTTTTCGGCAAGATACCGATAGAATTCCTTATTGTGGTCGGGAGTGGCTTTTCCCTCGTATCTCTTACCGTCCTGATTTTTGTTACCGACTTCTGGTCATGGATATTCCTCTTCTGGGCAATGGGAGCGGGAGTGGGGGCACTCTTTCCGATATTGCCTACAATGGCTGCAGATGCAATCTTGGATAGACCCGGCCAGGGAGTGAGTTATCTTGAGATGGGGGGTAACGTGGGATTTATTTTGGGGCCGATCATCTCGGGGAGATTGGCGGAGGGATGCGAATTCGCCCGCGCCTTTCAATTCGAGATTGCCGCATCATATCTCCTCCTCACAATCGCCATAATCTTGGTATTTATCAGGAGGAAGGCGACGATTCGAAAGGAGGCCTAAAGGAGGGTCTTACTTTCGATGAATTCTATCCCGGCATCCTTCATCTGATTTAGGGTCGTATCCTTGTGCCCGACGGGTGAATCGACGGCACGGGTGAGATCCATGATGACAAAGACTTCAAATCCCATCTCCTTTCCGTCCATCGAAGAGAAGAAGACGCAGTAGTCGAGGGCGAGGCCGCAGAGGAAGATGCGCCCGACCTTTCTGGTTTTCAAATATCCCGAAAGCCCCGTCTCTGTCAGTTGGTCGTTTTCTCTGAAGGTCGAGTAGCTGTCTATTTCGGGATTTGTCCCCTTTCTTAGGATGAGATGGGCGCTGTCTCTTTTAAAATTTGGGGCGAAATCCGCGCCGGGGGTCCCGGCCACGCAGTGATCGGGCCACAGGATCGGCCCGAGGCCGGGCGCCTCGAAGGTATCATAGGGATTTTTCCCCTCGTGTGTAGATGCAAAGGATTTGTGATTTGAGGGGTGCCAGTCCTGAGTAGCCACTACTATACTGAAAAGAGGGACGATCTTGTTGATGCCGTCTATTATTTCATCTCCACCATCTACAGGAAGGTTTCCGCCGGGCATGAAATCGGGTTGAAGATCGACGGCGATAAGGGCATCTTTCGGAGATATCTCAATATCTTTTACATAACTTATTTCAGCCATATTTAATCTCCTTTGGGTTTTTCAGAAATTTTCATAGTTAATATAATATATAGACTTTTTGTGTCAAGGAAAATAACATATTGAAGTAATACTCAAAAACTGGTATATATTAGAAATGATTCAGGATGTCGTCATAGAGATCAGGGGAAAAAGGATTGTGTTCTCGTGTCCTGCATGCCATTCCCCCGACGTTTTTCCGGCCGAGATGATCAAAGGAATCACAGGAAAAAACGTCGCCCGCAAATGTACTATCTGCAATTCAATGGTGGCGATAAATAAGCCGAAGATCGAGGCGGCCCTCGAAAGGGAGGTATCGAGAAATCCGGGGCTCGAAAATCCGCTTGAGGATGCGACATCAAAAAAAGCAGCGGATGAAATCAAAATACCTCCAAAATTAACGGGAGATTATGAGGAGCCCATCCCCGAGGGTGACCTGATATTGGTCTTGGACTATGAGGAATCGTTTCGGGAGGATGTCAGGGTGGTCTTCTCCGATATCGCAAACGTAAAAGCCCACGGGGCGTCGCTTGGTGCCGTCAGGTTCATAAAGAGATATCTGGGTTATATCACCCTGATAATCATGGACGTTTATCTCGGAGACGGGACATGCTTCGATGTACTTGAGAGGTTGAGTGATAACGAGGAGGCGACCAAGGTACCGGTAATCGTCGTCTCCTCCACAAAGGAGGATGAGAAGATGATAAAAGAAAGCCTCTCCTCCTACCCCCAGGTGAAGTTTGTGATCCAAAAGGAGGGCCTGATGAAGAAACTGATCGAGCTTTCGACAATCCTTGCAAGGCAAAAAGGCACTCAAAAGGATTGATATCCCCGATTTTGAGATTTCGTAAAAAATACTTACAATTTTCTTTAAATATCTAAAATTTCGATTTAGAATTAGGACGATTTTTATAGTTTTTTTCGTTGTGGTTGATCGGCAGGGTAGCAGATAAATTGAGAGGGAAAATAATCTCGATGGGTTGTAAGAGGGGAGGGGGGGGTGGTGTGTGTTTCGCTGTTACTACTGATGTAAATGAAATCTTTGGGCTTTATAGATGAATCATCTGTTTTTTGAATTCTGTGAAATAGGGTTTTATAACGCTGTTTTGATATTCGAGATGAAGCTTCGCCGATGATTAAGGATGTTCTTATTGATGTTAAAAATGGATTGATCATCTTCTCCTGCCCCTACTGCAAGGGGCCGGGAGTATTTTCGATTGGCATGGTAAGGAGCCTCTTTGGGAAGAACTCCTCTCGGGAGTGTCCACTATGCGGTTCGATGGCGGCATTTGATTCCGCAAAGATTGAGGGCACACTCAGGCTTTTGGTTGCAGATAATCCAAAACTCGAAAATCCCCTCGAGTCGGAGATCGAGGCGGCGATAAATCCGAAGACCGCCACCGATAAAGAAAAGTCGGCAACAGAGGATGAGTTGAAGCTCGGAGGTAACCTGATCCTCGTGTTGGACAGGGAAGAGACCTACAGGGAGGACATCAGAAAGATTTTTTCAGGATTGTCTGATGTGGAGGCATACGGGGGATGCAAGGGCGCGGCCGATTTCATCAAGGAGCGGGCGAGTAAAACCACGATCATGATCATGGACGTCTTTTTGGGGGACGGGACGTTTATAGAGGTCCTCGATGGGATTAAAGACGACGAAAGGGCGTCGAAGATACCCGTTATCATTGTGCACCCCGCCCGAAAGGACAGGCCCGTCATCGAGCAGATGTCATACCCGTATAGCCAGATAAAGCGCATCGTCTATAAGGATAGCCTGTTGGGGAGGCTCGAGGAAATATCGAGCAAAATCCCCAAGAATAGTGGAAATTAACTTATAAATATCATTCCCAAGTCGATTTGGTGAAATGATCAAGGACGTCGACATAAAGGTCAGAAAGGGGCGCATAGTCTTTTCGTGTCCCTCTTGTGAGACGCCCGACGCCTTTTCGCCCGACAAGGTGAAGAAAATCGGGGCCACAAAAGTCGCCTTCCAGTGCCCCAACTGTGACGCAATGGCGACCTTCAATATGTCTAAGGTCAGGGCGGCCATATCGGAGCTGATATCTAAAGATCCGAGATTAGAAAATCCCATCATTAAAGATGCCGAAGATGAGACCCCGGTTGAAAAGGAGGACGTCAGTGCTCCATCCCCACCCGACCAGATAATCAGACCAAAGGGCGATATGGTCCTCATGGTCGACTACGAGGAGACCTTCCGTGAGGCCGTAACGATGATCTTTTCCAATATCGCCCGTGTGGAGGCATACGGGGGAGGTATAGGGGCTGCGGACTACATCAAAAAGCACGAATCTGAAATCAAGCTCATCATCATGGATCTAAACCTCGGTGACGAATACTGTCTCAAGGTTCTGGATGGTATAAAGGATAATGAGGAGGCATCGAAGATACCAGTAATTGTTGTGTGTTCCAAAGGTGAGGATGAAGAGAAGGTCAGGGGGAGACTCCCGAACTATCCGCAGATAGGATCCATCTACCTGAAGAAAGACCTGATAAAGAAGTTAAGAGAGCTGATATCAAAGCTGGGCGGTGGATGATGGGAGAGGTAGATGCATCCCTATTCAATTCGTCTTGTGTCTTTTGGGTGGATAGAAAAAGATTGCTTCGCACTCTACGAGTGCTCGCAATGACATGTTTAGAATTAATGTAGGGACGTGGCATACCGTGCCCCTACGATTTAATAGATGCTCCGTAGGGGCAAACCCGTGTGTTTAACCCGAATTCCTCCCCTTTAAGGCCTACCCCTGTTGAGGTGTTTGTATGCCTCGAGGAACTCAAAGATAGTATCAATGTAATAGTAACGCGGGATTCCGCCGATGCTCTCGGCGATGTAATCGGCCATATTGTATGACTGATCAAACGGCCCCATGATTCCGCCCGAAAGGTACTTCCCATCGAAACCCTGTATGAAATACCAACTCCCCCCATCGCGGTAACACGCAACCGTGTGAGACATTAGGCTCTTCTTTTCGTAGTCGGCGATGTCGACAGTAAAAAGGCGGGCATAATAGCCGCCGAACTCGAGGGCCTCGACGACAAACACGGCGAAGTCCTCGCAGTCGCCCCCGCCGATCAGGAGGGTCTCGAAGGGCGATTGGAGATAATTCTTTCCATCCGCCCGCTCTGGGATGTATTTTAGGGCGTTCTTTGTAAAATATGCCGAATATTGCGGCGCAGATAGCCTTGGCCTTATCTCCTTCCAGTCTTTCCATTCCGGCCCTTTACAATCTCCCCACGATGTTGAGAGCAACTTTTCTATAGAAAAATTCCTGAGGACATCCCTCGCCGTATCGGGGTCACGCTCATACAGCCACAGCAACGCCTCGAGCCCGGGGGCATACGGCCTCTCCTCGCTATTTCCAATCCCCAAAATCTCATCGAAGGCCGAATTAAACGTATCACCCCTGTAATCTAAAAAGAGCACCTTCATCGCCTCGCTGTATGGTGAATTGGGCGTGTTCACACCCGGAATCCTCGAAAGCTCCCATGCGAAATTTTCGTCCTTTAGGTAAACGGCGTTTAACGTATCGTTTTTATAAACCGCGGCCCTGGGTGCCATCGAGACACAGCCCGAGGCCGAAAAAACGGCGATAAAAAACAATAAGATCAGAAATCTCTTCATGTATATATATTCCGATATCCAACCCCCTTTGTCAACTTAATACTTGACAGACAGATGACAAATCCCATATTGTAGAGCGAAATAGAAAAGAGGAGGTTTCGATGAAGGAAAAGGGAATATTGGGGCTAAAGCGGGTACTGGGCCTCAAAGAGGTGGTGGCGATCGGGATCGGCCAAACGATTGGCGCCGGCGTCTTCGCCATGACGGGCATCGCCATCGGGATGTGCGGTACAGCGCTGCCGATCGCATATATGCTCGCCGTGATACCGGTCATCTTTCTGATGCTGCCTTTGATACAGCTCGGTGCGGCGATACCCACGGTCGGGGGCAACTACACCTATCCTAGCCGCCTCGTCTCGCCGTTTGTGGCCTTTATGGGGATATGGATAATAGCCATTGGGCATTTCATGGGCGCCTTCCCGCTCTACACGATAACCATGGTGGAGTACCTCCGGGCGTTTTTCCCAAACCTCGATATAACCATTGCTGCCGTCGCAATATTGACGATCTTTTATCTGATCAACCTTCTTGGTATAAGTCTCGCCGCAGTGGTTCAGGGAGTCATGGTATTAATAATGATATCGGCCCTCGTTATGTATTCGGCCGTGGGGCTTCCGCACGTATCGCTATCTCATTTTGAGAACCTCTTTCCGATGGGAGGTCTTTCACTCCTCTCGGCAACCGCCCTTCTGACATTTCCGTATCTCGGCTCAAACGCCATCATAGAGCTTGGGGGGGAGATAAAGCGTCCCGAGCGCACGATCCCGATATCTTTTCTCATAATCTTCCCCATGATCTTTATCATCTACGTCACGATGAGCTTCGTGGCGGTGGGCGTTACGGGGTGGGAGGTTGCGGCGGATAAAACCCTGACTGAATCGGCACGGGCCTTTCTATCCGGAGCGGCCCTTAACTACTTCATCATCGGCGGGGCGCTCCTCGCAATCACGACGACGTTAAACGCATCGTTTATGTGGGGGACTAAATCACTGATGGTTATCGCAAAGGACGGGCTTCTGCCGGAGTTCCTCACCAGGGTCAATAAGAGATTCGGAACTCCGCACTATATGCTGACAATATTGTGGTTAATTCCGGTAATAGCGATAATATGCAAAATCCCGATAAAGACATTTGCCATATACGCATCTATAGGCGGCCTCGTGGTCTTCATCCCCGTAATGATAGCGGGATTGCTTTTGAAGAAGAAGATGCCGGATAAGTATAAGGCCTCCCCTTTTAAAATTCCGCAGAAACTACTTGTAGTTTGCGTCGTCATCGGCATACTTCTGTTTATCGTTGCCATTTTTGCCCTTATTAGTGAGCTATGGACCACTAGCCAGACTATGACCTTCGTATTGTTAGAATGGATATTCAATGGTTTAGTGTATTATTATATTATGAAAACCCGAATGCTGAAAAAGGGAGTCGATTTTAAGAAGCTCACGAAAAAGCTCGAGTTCTAGTATTATTTAAAAAGGATATGTAAGGGACAAGATATGACGCATCCCCTTTTTTCCGCCTACCCAAAATTGGAGGGGAAGCTCCCATACATCAAACTCGGGAATTACCCTACGAAGACAGAAAGGCTCTCCGGCCTAGAGGGGGAGCTCGGTATAAAAAACATCTTCATAAAGCGGGACGATATGTGCTCCGATCTCTACGGCGGGAACAAAGTGAGGAAGCTGGAGTTCCTCCTCGCAGAGGCAAAAGAGAAGAAGGCGAGATATACGATCAGCGTGGGATACGCCGGCTCCAACCAGACGCTCGCATCGGCGGTCTTCGCAAAAAAGTTGGGTATCAAGCCGATATCGATGCACCTCCCCCAGAGGAACGCAAGATATGTTAGGAAAAACCTCCTTTATCAGAAACTCCTCGGGGCTGAGCTTCACCACTACCCCAATATCCCGTCGATATATATCGGGCTCGGAGTCTTGTCAGTAAAATGTCTCCTGAAATCGGGGAGACTCCCATTTGTAATTCCGCCCGGTGCGTCAAATCCAAAGGGGGTAATCGGGGTGTGCGGGGGGATATTCGAGCTTTTCACCCAGATCGGGCAGGGGCTTTTGCCCAAGCCCGATCTGATATACGTCCCGCTCGGCTCCTGCGGGACGGTTGCGGGCCTCCTTCTCGGGATAAAGGCGCTTGGGCTAGACATAAAGATCGTGGCGGTGGCCGTTGCGGGGAGAATATACAATAACTTCGACGAGATAAAGAGGCTCTTTGACGGGGCGAGGAAAATACTCGTGGGGCTCGATCCATCTTTTCCCGATGTAAAGCTCGATGAAAAGGACGTTGAGATTAACTATGACTACCTCGGGGATGGCTACGCAAAGTTCACAAAAGAAGGGATGGATGCGGTAAGGCTCGTAAAGAAGTCAGACGGGATCGACCTTGAGGGGACATACACCGGGAAGGCGATGGCATGCCTCATCGGAGATGCGAAAAAGGGTATCCTGAGTGGGAAGACAACCCTCTTTTGGAATACCTATAATTCCGTGGATTTTAAAGAAAAGATAAGGGATATCGATTACAAGACATTGCCGAAAATCTACCACCGCTACTTCGAGGAGGACTACCAGCCCTTGGAGATTAGAGACTGAATCTTGATCTT
>CAZDOD010000146.1:0-7478 GCA_964506935.1 uncultured Thermodesulfobacteriota bacterium
ATTCGAACTCGCGACCCCCGCCTTGGCAAGGCGATGCTCTACCGCTGAGCTATTCCCGCAATAAACTATCTTTTTATCACCAATACCCATTTTTGTCAAGAACGAAGTCCACAAAAAACCGCCTTATTATCCTTTTTTTCTTAAAGCCCCCTCTCCAATTCTTTGATCTGGTATCTATACTCATTGTTTGTGGGATCCCTCTTTAAGGCCTCATTGAAATAGTCGAGGGCGTCTTCGGTCTCTCCCATCCGATGATATATCCACCCAACAAGATAGAAATACTTCGGGTTCTCTTCGTCCAATTTCAGGGCCTTCTCGGCGTATTTCAGGGCTTTCTTGAGGTCCTCGTCATCCTTGGAATAAAGTTTTCCCAATCCGTAATAAGCAAGGTCGTTTTCGTCGTCGATCTCCATCGCCTTTTTAAAATGGGCCTCGGCCTTCTTATTATCACCGAAACGGTCGTAACAACTCCCGAGTCCGTAATGTGCATCAAATGAATAGTCTTTTTCATCAATGAGCTTCTGATACTGTAGGATGGCCTTCTGTAACATCCCCGCCTTGGCATATAGGTTGGCGATGTAGAGTGCCACATCGGGGTCCCAGCTGTTGCCAAGAATATATGCGCAGAGCTCAGCCTCGAATATCGCCCCATCCAGATCACCCTTCTCCTTTCGTACTTTTGAAAGATAGAGATGCGAGTATGGACGCCCATAGTCGAGCGAGATCGCCTTTAGAAGATGTTCTTCGGCGTCGTCGATATTCCCGAGATACCAGTTGGCCACACCGAGAGAAAAGTGGGTCGAAGGATTTTTGTCATCAGCATTCAGAGATTCAAAAAGCACGACCACGGCGTCCTTATAATCTTCGGCCATGATACAGGCCCATGCGAGGTTGTTTAGTATAATGGGATTCCCGGGCGCGATCTTCAAAGCCTCTTTATATTTCTCCCTTGCCTTATCGTAATTTCCCTTATTGAAATACAATATGGCCTCGTTGTTTAAAGAATATGCGGGGTGCTCCACCCCGAGAACGAAATTTTCATATGCCTCCTTAAAACTTCTGCTGTCATCCTTTGTGACCAGATCATCGTCTTTAGCGGCATATGTATAATCTGTGCCGACCACTATCGCGGCACATAAAAACAGAAATACGGCTACCTTTTTCAAATCAGCACCTCGCTTTTCATTTTAAGATAAAATCCCTTGCGGATTTGATAATTCTATCGAGTTTTTCTTCGTCTTCGGCCTCGGCGTATATCCTCACAACCGGCTCCGTCCCCGACTTTCTCATCAGAATCCACGAGCCGTCTTCCAATAGGAACTTGTTGCCATCGATTGTTATTTTGCCTTTTATCTTGATCCCGCCGAACTCGGACGGAGGTGAGTCCATCCTCTTCGGAAATTCGTCCTCAAGCTTTTCGTCGAGCTTGAGGTTCACCCTTCGTGTTCTCAGCGTCCCGACCTTCTCGTATAGCGATTCCAATAGCCCCTTCAGGGTCTTATTCTCATATGCCGCCATCTCAAGCGTCAACAAACAAGCGATGATCCCGTCCTTTTCGGGGACGTGTCCCGAGATTGAAAAGCCCGCGCTTTCCTCACCGCCCGCCGCGATCTTTTTTTCTGCTATATATTCGCCGATGTATTTAAATCCGACCGGTGTCTCATAGCACTTTACGCCATAGTGAGAGCAGACCGCATCAACAAGATGTGTTGTGGCGACACTACGGGCGGCGCCACCGGAAAAACCCCGCCTCCCGATGAGATAATCGACGAGAAGGGCGATTATGTAATTCGGCTCGATAAAGTCGCCGTCCGAGTCCAGTATACCGAAGCGGTCGGCGTCCCCATCGGTGGCAAGGCCCATCGATATATCATCATCACCCCTCACGATCTCTGAAAGTCCTTTGAGATTAACTTCCGATGGATCTGGGCTGTGTCCCCCGAAGTATGGATCGGAAGTATCGTTTATCGTCACGACATCTATTCCGTTGTCTTTCAATATACGATCGAGATATCCGAAGCCGACTGAGAACATCGGATCGTATGCCACCCTCTTTACATTTTTTTTGATGACATCAAAATCCACCTTATCTTTAAGGCCAGCAAGATAATCCTCCGACAGATCGACATCCTCCCACAGCCCTTTTGACCTCGCCTCATCCTCACTGATTACATTGTATTGTCCGGAAAGGGTCAGCACGTTCGCCCGATCTTCTATCCACTTAGTCGTCTCGGGGAGTGCTGGCCCGCCCCACCTCGGAGAATATTTGACGCCGCTGTATTCAGCAGGGTTGTGACTTGCGGTAATGTTTATCGCCCCCGCCGTCTTCCTTTGGAGCACGGCATAGGAGATCGTTGGAGTCGGCGCTGTATTTTTAGAAAAAATTGCTTTTATGCCGTTTCCGGCGAGGATTCTTGCCGCATGTCGGGAGAAGGCATCGCCCAAAAAACGGCAGTCTCTCCCCAAGATTACACCCCCCTTTTCCTCCCCTTCCCTCTTGATATAGTCAGAAATCGCCTGGACTACCGCCCCCACGTTGTAAAACGTGAAATCATCTGCGATAACACCACGCCATCCCGATGTGCCGAATTTTATCTGCGACATAGAAACACCATCAGATTTTCAAAAGATAGTCAAAACCGGATTTAAAGAAATAGAATGAAAAACCCAACATAAAAAGGCCACAGACCGCCACGATCCCCCTGTATATTTTATCTGTGAAGAACTTCGTCCCGAAACTGACCGAAGTCGACACAATTGAATACCAGATGAAGTCAGCGAGTATATGTCCAATAAAAAAGGTAATGACTCCCAGAACGCCGAACTTTATCGACATAAAAATATAAGCAAGGCCTATCGTGAGCCACCATATCGTCCAGTAGGGATTCGAAATGCTCACGACGACCCCGGCGAGTATCGGGTTTTTTAGTATCGACGAGAACTTACCATTTTGAGTCTTCTCTATATCCCGCGCAAGAGACAGGGATTTTATCCCCCTTACCATCCCGAATCCCATCCACAGGAGGACGAAGCTCCCGAAAAAAGCTATCACGGAAAGGATCTCGGCCTTCATCAAAAGGTCTCCCAATCCCCAAAGGATGAGGACGATAAATAGGAGCTCGAGGATCCCGTGGCCTACGATCAAGAGTGGCCCTATCCACGCCCCCCTCTTTGCGCTCTCCGATATGGTCACGGTAAGGAGGGGTCCAGGCATCAGCGCTCCCGATAGTGCCACGATAAATGATGTCGCAAATATCCCTGCCAATATCCCAAAAAGTTCCAGCATAGTCTAACAATATATCATTGACTTTATTACATCGTCAAGACATAAAAAGCTTTGACAATTCAATCCTCGGTATGTTAGCATTTTTTTCTATGGATAAAGGGCACAAAGAAAGGCGAAATCCCTACCCCACCGTCGATATAATTATTGAAATCGAGGGTGGGATAATTCTAATCGAACGTAAAAATCCGCCCCTTGGCTGGGCACTGCCGGGCGGATTTGTCGACTGGGGGGAGTCACTCGAAGATGCGGCACTACGCGAAGCGAGAGAAGAGACATCCCTCGGTGTAAGACTTGCACGGCAATTCCATTCATACTCCGATCCCAAGAGGGATCCGAGACACCATACGATAACCACGGTATTTATCGCGACCGCGTACGGTCGGCCGAAGGCAAGGGACGATGCGAAAAACCTCGGTGTCTTTAAAAAAGACAACCTCCCGTCTCCGATTGCCTTTGACCACGCCGATATCATAAACGACTACTTTTCAGGGAAATATTGACAATATGAAGACTATCGAAGAGATCGATCACGCCAAGGTTTTAAAATCCCTCATGTCGAACGGCGGGGAATATGCCGACCTCTACTATGAGAAAAGCTTGTCGACTTCTATCATATGTGATGACAACAAGATCGAGAAGGTCATCTCAGGAATCGACGCCGGAGTCGGCCTGAGGTTGATAAAGAATCTCAAGACCGCCTATGCCTACACAAACGAGATATCCGAAGCCTCCCTTATCAAACTAGCGACCGAGCTTTCGGGGGCCTTTTCTTCGAAAGAGTCGAAATTAGACCTTAACGATATATCAATAAATGCCATAAATCCCAAGGTCTTTTTCCCAATTGAAATAGACCCCATAAAAATAGACATCGCAAAAAAGATCGATGCCGTCACCAGCGCGAACGACGCCGCGAGGGGTGAGAAAAACATCCGTCAGGTCAAAGTGATCTACAGGGATTCAAAAAAGAACGTCTTTATAGCGAACCTTTTCGGAAAATCGATCTCTCTGACCGAGGAGACAAGGACGCAGACCGTCTTTATCGTTCACGTCGTTTCCGTAAAGGGGGAAATCATTCAGACCGGCTATGAGCCTGTGGGGGGGACGGTGGGCTTCGAGCTATTCAAAGAGCGGACTCCGATGGATGTGGCGAGGGCCGCATGCACGAGAGCGAATCTGATGCTCGATGCCAAAAGGGCCCCCGGAGGGACGATGACCGTCATCCTCGCGTCCGAATCAGGCGGGACGATGATCCACGAGGCCGTTGGTCACGGGCTCGAGGCCGACCTCACCGGGAAAAACCTCTCGGTCTATTCGGAAAAGATCGGAGAGAAGGTGGCTTCAGAACTCGTAACCGTCATAGACGACTCAACGATACCAACCAGAAGGGGCTCCTTTATATTCGACGATGAGGGGACCCCCTCCCAAAAGACGGTTCTGGTCGATGGCGGGGTGCTCAAAAACTTCATGTACGACAGACTTTCTTCTATAAGGGACGGGGGGAAATCCACGGGAAACGGGCGGAGGGAGTCTTACCGCTCAAAGCCGATACCAAGGATGACAAACACCATGATTGCGCCGGGCAAGACCGACCCGAAACAGATCATCGCCTCGGTCGACAGGGGGCTCTTGGTCAAGAAAATGGGCGGGGGGCAGGTTAACACGATAAACGGCCAGTTCGTCTTCGAGGTGAGCGAAGGTTATATTATCGAAAACGGGGTTGTAAAGGAGCCTGTACGTGGTGCAATCCTCACGGGTAACGGCCCCGATGTCTTAGAGGATATAGATATGGTCGGAGATGACCTCGGTTTCGCCATCGGGACCTGCGGAAAAGACGGACAGGGTGTCCCCGTCGCCGACGCCCAGCCGACACTCCGCATCCCGAATATAACGGTTGGAGGAAAGGTATAAAACTGAAAGGATTTTGAAAAATGAAAGTTGATGTAATATCGGAAAAAAAGGTAATAATCACCGCCGCCATCACAGGCGGGATACACGGAAAGTGGGCAAATCCGAACATCCCCGAACAGCCCGACGAACAGGCCCAGGCCGCACTCGACTGCTATAATGCGGGCGCCGCCGTCCTCCACCTCCACGTCAGGGGAGCGGACGGCTGGAACACACCAGATATAGAAATCTACAACAGGGCCATGACACTGATCGGGGAAAAGTGCCCGATCATCCGTCAGATCGGAAACGGAATCGGTGCCTACATAGATAAAGACGGAAGCGTCAAGGTCGCAACCCTCGATGAGCGTTTGAACCTCTTAAACATCCGACCCCAGGCCGAGATGCACACGGTAAACGCCGGCACATTCGAGTTCAGGACTAAATACGGCTCTTCAACCTTTCAAAATCCCCTCGATTTCAACGAGAAATATGTGACCGGCTGTCTCGAACAGAAAATAGGGATAGAGATTGAAGTCTACGATATCAGCCACATTGCGAACGTCTTGGAGCTTGTAGACAAAGGGATATTGACCCCACCCCTCCACTTCAGCTTAGTCATGGGCATTGGTGGGGGGATCCCCGCAGATCCGAGGCACCTAATTACACTAATCTCCGAGATACCGGAGGGATCAACGTGGCAGGTGGTCACTATCGGGAGGTATCAGCTCAAGATGACCATCATCGGCATGGCACTGGGGGGCAACATCCGAACCGGCATGGAGGATAATATCTATTACACAAAGGGTGTCTTGGCCGAGAGCAACGCCCAGCTGGTCGAGAGGATGGCCAGGATTGCGCGCGAGATGGGAAGAGAGCCCGCAACGGTCGAAGAGGCAAAGGAGATACTCCACCTGAAATAGAAAAAATCCGATCATAAAAGAACACCCTTCCATATAATATTTGGGAGGGTGTTTTTTTTAAACCTACCTCTTTTTACAAAGAAGAGGGATCTACTTTTTTCCGTTACCGAGAATAACGAGGGCGTCTACGGCCACGGGTTTTTTACCCGATATTATGATGGGATTGATATCTATCTCGTTTACCACCTCGTGATCCAGGCCTATCTTCCCGACACTAATCAAAAATTTCGCCAGAAGTTTTTTATCAACTGCCGGCTTTCCGCGAAATTCATCGAGTATCTTCTTCGCCCTGATCTCGCCCATCATCTGCATTGCGTCATATTCCGTGAGCGGGGCGACCCGAAACGAGACATCCTTTAGTATCTCGGTGTAAATCCCGCCGAGGCCGAACATTACGCAGGGGCCGAACTGGGGATCGCGAGTAAGTCCGATGACCAGTTCCCTCTGGCCCTTTATCATCTCCTGGACTAGGATACCCCCCTTGGGAACGACGCCTGTACCCATGATCCTGTCGTATGCCGCCATAACCTCATCGTCGTTTGAGAGATTAAGCTCTACGACGTTCATTTCGGTCTTGTGGGTGAGCTCCGGGGCGTTGCCCTTGAGAACCACTGGATAGCCTATCTTCTTTGCGATCTTGACCGCATCTTCCCGAGTGCCAGCAATTTCCTCTTTCGTTATAGGAATGCCGTACGACTCCAAAAAGAGCTTCGACTCGTGCTCGGAGAGGCTCTTTTGGCCCCTCTTTACGGCCTCTTTAATGATGTCCATCTCGAAAGTTTCCTTTATCCTCTAAACGGTGAAAAAGAGGGGCCCCCGAAGGGGCCCAGAAAAAAATCCAGATTTGAAAATTACTCGGCCATTTTTGCATTGACCTCTGCCAGAAGCGCTTTACCCTCCGCTACGTCATCCTTTTCGTCTTGGTACTTGGGCTTTGCGGTGGCTACCAAGTGCTCCAGACTCTCCTTGGCCTTTTCGTAGTTCTTCTGCTTGTTATAGGCCTTGCCTAGGTATAGGTTGGCAGTGATGCTGCTTGAATTATACTTCAAGGTCTTGGTGCAGTAATCAATGCAGAGGTCGAGGTCTCCACCGGGTACTTCGTACTCGATCGCGCCGAGTATGGTATATGCCGAACCGTCCTCGTAGCTCGGGTCTTTGGCGAGTACTTTCTTGCAGGCGTTCTTCATCGGTTTTACAAGAAAGAGGCTCCTGAGTATCCCGTGGAGCTTACCATATTTACCGGCGTTGAGGGCAAACCAGTAGTTGGTACCGATATCATTCGTTCCGGCATCGTAGTAGGGCCTTAGGGCGTTGTAGGCCTTATCGAAGATCTCTTCCTTCTTTGCCTTGTCGGTAAGCCTGACAGCTACGAAGTAGGACGCCCT
>CAZDOD010000147.1:0-7426 GCA_964506935.1 uncultured Thermodesulfobacteriota bacterium
ATTTAACTATAGGTGGATGATATGTGGAATAAAAAGCAGGTTACTTTGGGTTTCTTCCTTTCCCTCTTTATCTCGTCTTTATTATTAGGCGGACTGGTAAAAGGAGAGGATGAGATCTCCACCTCGGCATCGGTGATATATATCGATGGCCGTGTTAATGTAAAGAACGCCGGATCTGAAAAGTGGTCTATTCTAATCTTCGGTAATGAGGTAGGGGCGGGAGATGAGATTCTGACCGAAACCGATTCAGAGGTGGAGCTCAGGATGAAGGACGGGAGCATACTCAAGATCGGGCACGATAGCCATCTGGTCATCAAAGAGATGGGACTACTAGAGGTGACAAAGGTGACTAAAAATAGATTCGAGCTTATTAAGGGTAGAATCAGGGCTGTTGTTGTACCCTTTGTCAACAAGGAATCGAAATTCACCATTGATACCGAAAACGCAACCGTTGGTGTAAGGGGCACCGATTTCGGAGTGATATATTTCCTCGAGACCAAGGAGAGTTATGTTATCGGGATTGACGGCGTGGTCTATCTCCTCTCAAAGGAGTTCTCCGATATCCTCCCAATTGATATAAAGGCTGGCGAGGTGCTTTCGGTTTTTACGGGATCTTCTCCAAAAGGGCCATTTCTCGTAGAGAAAGAGAAATTGGAATCCTTTCTCGAAGATATGAAGATACTGGGATTAGGGCCACATGAACCCGGCACAGGATGGAATGATTATTACGATTCATTATTTGGACCCGGTAATACATATGACGGAACTTTGGGATCTGAATCTGGCCCGAACGGTGATCACGAAACAAGCGGGCCCGGCTCCAGAGGTACCGGAGGTACTTACAAAACCATAATAGGATATTAAAAAGGTTTTCTTAATAACACCTTGTCCATTATCCAATCCATTTTGCAGAATCTAAAAAAATTTCCGAGAATAGTTTTTGCTACAGGTGATTTTATTCTTGAAAAATTCGTGATTCTGCAACATTTTTATATTCTGAGGGAGGTCTAATCTCTAATACAAATATCATTAAAGACTTTCCTTATAAAAAGTTCTACATAAGAAAACGAAGAATAACTTTTCAAAGATATTATTTATTTGATTTGTTTTAAAAAGAATGGATTTTATAAGAATCGCCCAGGCACAGATAAACACAAGAGTAGGCGACTTTGTCGGAAACATCTGCAAGATTGTTGAATATATCAAGATGTCAAAGGATGCGGGTGCCGACATCGTCACTTTTCCCGAACTCACCATAAGTGGATACCCACCCGAAGACCTCCTCTTGAAACCACATTTTTTGAGGGACTCACGAAAGGCCCTAAACAGTGTCATCGATGAAACGGATGGGATAACGATAGTAGTGGGTTTTCCCGATTTTGATGAAAATGGCGTCTACAACGCCGCGGCCCTGATACACAATAAAGAAATCACCAGCTTCTACCATAAAATCGAGCTTCCAAACTACGGGGTATTCGATGAGAAACGCTACTTCGTAAGTGGAGACAAACCATTGATCTTCACACTTTCCGAAAGACGAATCATGCTGACGATATGTGAGGATATCTGGATTGAGAAAAACTCGGTCGTGGGTTTCGCGTCCGAAAACGATATTGATATTGTGCTCAACATCTCCGCATCCCCGTTTCATGCAAAGAAGCTCTTTGTCAGGAGAGGGATAGTATCAAATTTCGCAAAGAATACGAACTCATACGTCTGCTATAACAATCTTGTGGGTGGACAGGACGAGCTCGTCTTCGATGGCACAAGCCTCGTTGTCAGTAACAAGGGAGAACTCATCGCCAGTGCCGAACGATTTAAGGAAGACCTTTTGATTACCGATTTAGATTACAAGAGAGACAACATCAAAAAAACGGGGTCAAAGATATCAACTATCGTCCTCGAATCGAAACGGGTTGAAGAGAGAGAGAAAAAAGAACCAAAAATCGCCTCCGAGATGGAAAACATCGAAGAGATATACCATGCCCTGATCCTCGGTACCAGAGACTATATAAAGAAAAACGGCTTTAATAAAGTTGTGATCGGGCTCTCCGGTGGGATCGATTCGTCGCTCACGGCAGCTATAGCCGTCTATGCACTCGGAAGTGAAAACGTCATCGGCGTGACCATGCCTTCTCAATATACCTCGATAGAAACCCTTTCTGATGCGGAACTGACGGCAAAAAATCTCGGCATCGAGATAATTACCGTCCCGATAAAGCCGATATTTGTGTCCTATCTCGAACATCTTAAGGATCACTTCGGAGGTGGAGATTTGGGTGTTGAGGCGGAAAACCTGCAGGCTAGGATCAGGGGAAATATCCTCATGGCGCTGTCCAACAGGTTCGGCTGGATCGTCTTGACAACTGGAAACAAGAGCGAGATGTCTGTCGGATATGCCACCCTCTACGGAGACATGGCAGGGGGATTTGCTATGATCAAGGACGTCCCGAAGACGATAGTATATAAAATCTCGGAATACATCAATGAAATCGAAGGGAGAGATATTATCCCCAAGAGCATCATCGAACGCCCACCGACAGCGGAACTTCGTCCCGATCAAAAGGACGAGGATTCGCTCCCACCTTATGATATCCTCGACCCGATTCTTTCCGCCTACGTCGAGAATGATAAAGATCCAGAAGATATCGCTAAAGAAGGCTACGACATCAACACCGTCCTCGATGTCATACGGATGGTCGATCTGAATGAATACAAGAGGAGACAGGCGCCTCCCGGTATAAAGATAACTCCCAAGGCCTTCGGCAGGGACAGGAGACTTCCTATCACCAATCGATATCTCAGAGATAGATTGATAAACAAAGACTCTTGATATTTATTTTTGAGATACCCTTATCGTTTCTAAAATAATGAAAATTGAATAACTAATTGAAATAATGAAGGAATTCTATTTTCTTTATTCATCCAACCTTTTTTATTCTATCATCTTAAAACTTAGCAACATTTATGCTTTATTAGTTTAGCTTTATGGTTGATTATAATTATAGCAACTCAATATTTAGAAAATTAGATTTTATACTAAAGCTTTTAAATTTATATATAAAACTTTTATAGAATTTTCAATTGTATGGAATATTTTTTTATGTTATATTACCCCAATTTTTTCTCTATGGACAATTGTACTATTGTATATTGCGAAAGGAGGATCCTGATGTTAATAAAGAATAAATACCCGAACCAGCTATTTCGTCTTGGTCTACTTACTGCTGAAGATGTATTGGGTAAAAAAGGTCTTAATGCGATATTAAATTACGCAAACCTACAAAAATTCATAGATAACTACCCACCTGATGATATGGAGCTGGTGCACACTTCCGATGATTTTGTCCGTTTTGTTACAGGATTAATTGATGTTTTAGGTGAGAGGGGAATAAGACCTGTCCTATTCCGCGGAGGTATAAGGATATTTGAAATCTCATACGAACTGTTTCCGGCACTTTTCAACATCGATGGAGTAAAGCCTGAAGAAAAAATCCTGAAAGGATGTTCGATGAGTTCAAAAGGATATATCAGTTTATCGTAGACGCATCGATAAGCATAAACGGTGATATCTATAAATTCTATGACTGCGAGGAGGGAGTGGCCTTAGAGATGTCACCATGTTTTTGGTGTCAAGGATTAAAAACAAAGGAGCCGATCTGTTTTGCCCAGATAGGATACCAGTTTGCCGTGGCACGTTGGATTACCGGTCAGAATGTAAAGGTCGAGTAAACTCACTGCAGTGCTACAGGAGACGATAAATGCAGGTTCGTAATACACAGGCCAATATAGCTATAAAAAAGCTAACATTAAGGATGTTTATCTAACAACTACTGGCTTTTTTTGTAGTTAATCGATCTTCTAATTCTCTCGACAGTTATAAACCGGTTACAGCTTTTCAGCCTCCTTTTCTGCTCTTTTGCGAAACTCTACCATATCGACGACCTTGTCATTTTTACGCGCCTCTTCTGCCCCGAAGCACAGAAGATGGCTGTCGAGGGCGCTCTTTACGCTCGTAAGAACTTCCTTCGTCTTATGTGCCTGTTTTACAGACTTTACGAAGTCAATGATCACAAGGCCGTCCGATCCCCCATGAAAAAGGGGATTGAAACGTACCCTCTTCCTTTTGACGCTCGTCTTGGGCGAGAATTTTCTGACCTCGAGCTTTCCCGTGAAATCCTTCGAGTAGATCTCTCCGGTCGTCCCGCTCATATTCATTGTCCTCTCCCAAGTTACGCTGAACGCCGAAAGACACAGCGAGGCGAAAAGACCGTTCTCATACTCGATATTCACGACCTGGTGATCAACTACGTCGTTGTCGCAGTAGTAGACACACCTCCCGTGGGGACCCTCTTCGAGCTCCTTTATACGGCCTTCTTTGTCGGTGCTGGTTAGATTATACATTGAGAGGCTCCTGAGATACGGGTATTTTATGTATCCGTCGATAAATGTCCCGGGTGTTATTCCGGTCAGGAGCGATGGCGGAACCTCGGGGAAACCGGGCTTGATGTATTGCTTGTAGGCATGAAATGGACATGTCTTCTCAACAGGGCACCCATCGAGGCATCGCTTCGGCGCACCATCGGGCGCGTTTTCGCTTTTGAAGTATGTAAGTTCCCCGAAGGAAGATACCTTGACCGGGTGGGAGTTCGAAAACCACGTAATCAGGTCGAAGTCGTGAATCCCCTTTGCAGATAGAAATGACATCACATCTTTGCTCCTTCGGGCGAATCCCCTGACATAACTCATGATGAAATGCCAGTATCCGAGGTTTTCGGTCGTCTGCATGTTCATGATCCTCCCGATGGCACCCTCATCGATAAGTCCCTTTATCGTTGAATACAGCTTAAGATATCTGCATTCGAGAAATATCTGCAGGATCACACCCTGTCTCTCGGCCTCATTTGCGAGGCTCACGCACTGTGCTGGTGACTGTGCCATCGGCTTTTCGAGGAGTATGTGGTATCCCTTCCTGAGGCCGGAGACGGTCGACTCATAGTGATGAACATCAGGCATTGAATTTATCATCGCGTCGGCCAGCTTTGGTTTTTCTAATAACTCCCTCCAATCTTTGAAGGCATTTCCTTTGGGGATACCAAATCGTTCTACAAATCGACTTCGCCGCTCATCGTTCGGCTCTGCCACCGCGACATATTTGAATAGGTTCGGATATTTCTCGGCAAATATCCCATACATCACCTGCCCCCTCTCCCCTGCCCCCAAAAGCGCAATTGATACCGGTTTATCTTTCGCCATTTCTCACCCCTTTTAATTTGGTTTCCTGCTATTTATTCTTCATCTCAGAAACGATCTTTTCGTGCAACTTTTGACTTATCGGATAAAAAGAGACAAAGAAGATTCCGATGATGATGAATATAATAGGCACAAAGGTCGTGAGTATGCGAATGCCGTGAAGGGTCTCGAGCGTCTGCACCTTGTTTGCCTCGAAATTGATAAATCCAAGCCCCTGACCCGTTATGAAGCCCGCTAACGCCGAGGCGAGCTTCTGCCCGAAGAAGAATATCCCATATAGCACACCTTCCCTTCTAAGACCCGTTTTCCATTCTCCGTATTCTACGGTATCCGGGACCATCGCCCACGGGCTGAAGAAATTCGTCGACAGGCCGACACCCGCGGCGACAAAGGCCGGGATGAGTAGATAAGGATTCATCCCCTTTACAAAATAGACAAAAAATAGGGCCAATGCCAAAAGCCCCATCCCGATATTGAACGCGGCCTTTTTACTCATCTTTTTCGACACGAATATCCAAAGCGGAATTGCAAACGCCGCTGGAACGAAGATGCACAGAAATGCTATCGTAGTAAATGATTCGTTATCCATCACATACTTGAAATAGTAATTCACCATTGCAGCGAGGACGCCGAGTGCCATGAGGTGAAACATCATGCCGATCGACAGGATCACGAAAGGCCGATTTGCCCTGATTATCGTAAAGATATCTTCGATTGTATATTTCTCGGTCTTTTTCTGTCTTATCTTCTCCCTTACGGAGAAAAAAGTGATTAGCGTCAGGACAGCAACGAGAACCGCGTAAATACCGGAGGTTATACGAAACCCGACCATCTGGTCAGAAAAGAGCGCCACGATCGGTTTCGTCGCCCCGGCGACGGTCAATGTCCCCATGAGCGCAAAAAACGTTCGATATCCCGAGAGCTTCGATCGCTCATGTGAATCGATGGTCATGCTCGCTGCTAACGCTCCGTAAGGGATATTGACGATGGTATAGAAAGTACATACGAGTAGGAAAAACACCAGTGTGTAGTAGGGTTTCATAAGATCTGAAATTGAAGGAGAGAAAAAGAGGAAGAAAAAAGAGAGCCCAAGAGGTACGGCGCCAAACAGGAGATATGGGCGTTTCTTACCCCATCGGGAGCGTGTACGGTCCGATAGGTACCCCATAGCCGGATCGGTCACCGCGTCCCAGATCTTGGAGACCAAAAAGATCGTTCCGGCCACCTTGGCCGCGACCCCGAACACATCGGTAAGGTAAAACATCAAAAAAATAAGCACCGATTGGAATACGAGGTTCGCCCCATAGTCTCCGACACCGAATCCGAGCTTCTCTTTAAAAGTGAGTGGCCCAGAAATTGATTCTTTGTTTTTTTGCATTGCAATTCCTCTTTAGTTTAGGAAAATTGACTTATACGAAATACTTAGATGTCTAAAATATACCTTAGATACTCATCTCTATTCCATTCTTTTAGTGAAAAAGTGTAATTTATGCAAGTTTTTTTTCAAGATTTTAAATATTTTTGTGATATAGTTATGTGGTATTTGTTTTAAATATTAATGGAGCTATATGATGAAACGGAAGAGATTCTTTTCGCTTTTTTTACTAATAGGCATCTCCCTTGCCGCTCTATCTCTTTTTCTCTATTACGAGCAAGATTTCGATGTTGCGGTCACGTCGTGTTACGCAAATGGTGATGATGGGGAAGAGCTCGAAACCTATATCGGCTATCTGTTTTCACAAACCGAGAGGATCGGTACCAGATCCGAAGGCCCGGAATATTATCTCAGGATTGACGGAAAAGAGATCCATGTGATCAAGAACGCAGAGTTATGGGAAGAAGACCCGATATTACAAAAGATGATCGATAGGAAGGTATGGATATCGGGAAACCTCGTGGACGGGGAGCTGTTCTATGAAGAGATAAAGCGAATTTATGGATAGAGGATAATATAACCGGGATAGATTTTCTTATTTGTGAAAAGTTTGAAAATCCGTTGATTCGGTTTTAGTTTTCTTCATCACGATGGGTCCTCTTGTCTACATATATATCTGGAAATAAAGACATAGCTTTTAGACGCAAATATGAGTATTTGAATATTTCCAACAAATGAATTCCCCCTCAAAATCGCAGAGCAGCCTCCTATATAGACAAGCAAAAACCACAGAATATA
>CAZDOD010000148.1:0-7406 GCA_964506935.1 uncultured Thermodesulfobacteriota bacterium
CCCCACACTTCTCGCAAACGCCATATGTTCCGTCTTCAATACGATTAATGGCATCTTCTATCTCCGAAAGCTTCTCCCTATCCCGGTCGTTTATAAGGAGATCAAGCTCCCTGTCCCTCTCTATGCTGGCAAGATCATAGATGTCTCCCACATCATCTTTGGAATCTTTTTTGCTCTCGGACTTGATCTTCTCTTGGATCTCTTTGATAATTTCTTCCTTCATCTTCAAGAGGATTCCCTTAATTTCTTCGGGCATGCCTTATCCTACCTTTCAGATACGTTGGAAGTAAAAAAACAAACAAAAAAGCCACGAAATTTGAGAAGATTACCTCAAAGAAAACCGATAAACTCGAAGAAATACAATCATCGGAGAAATATACAACGATTATTCTATTTGTCAAGGTAAAAGTCATAAAAATCGGAAAGATAACTTAAATCTCTAAAATCCTTTAAGCTCAAGAGACGATTTCACCCACCAAATCATACGGCCCGACATCAATAATACGCATCCTCGCTATATCTACCTCATTTTTTAGTCCCCTAAAAAGAACCACCCCGTCAACCTCTGGGGCCTGCCCATAAAAACGACCCCTCATAAGAGAAGGATCATCGGTGTAGACACCCTCTATCAAGACATCGAGTTCTTTACCCAAAAGGCTCCTATTATAATCAAGTGAAATTCCCATCTGTGCCTCCATTATCCTTTTATATCTCGACTGTTTGACACCATCGGGAACTCCACCCTTAAAATCAAATGCCCCTGTCCCCTCCTCGGGAGAATATTGGAAAACCCCCAGGTGCTGAAATCTGACTTTACTGATAAAATCCAATAGTTCCTGAAACTCCCCCTCTCCCTCGCCCGGATAGCCGACTATAAGGCTCGTGCGAAGATATAATCCTTTGATTTTCTCTCTCACTTCCTCTATGAGAGATAGGATGCCGTCCTTTGTAATCCTCCTGTTCATGGATTTTAAGATCGTGTCGTTGATGTGCTGGATTGGAAGATCAAGATAATTGAGGACCCTCTCCTCCGATGCGACGAGCTCCAATAACTCCTTCGATACATGAGCCGGGTGAAGATAGAGGAGACGTATCCACGGGACATCGGTTTTGTCAAGGATGGTTCGGATCAGCTCAACGAGCTTCTTTTCACCCCACCTGTCAATCCCGTACGATGCCAGGTCCTGGGCGATGAGGTTAAGCTCGACCATCCCCCCCTCACGAAGGCTTTTAACCTCCTCGATAATATCGTCTGTGGGACGGCTCCTTAGCCTCCCCCTGACATGTGGGATCACGCAGTATGAGCATCGGTTGTTGCACCCCTCCGATATCTTGACAAAACAGTACGATCTCGGCGTAGAGGGGATCCTGTATCTTGAATCGATCTCCCAATCTTCCGGGCTCCCCACACAAATCCTTTCACCTCCCAAGTGATCGAGGATCTGCCCGTGCCTCCCGACCCCCAAGACTAGGTCGACCTCCGGTAACTCATCGGATATTTCATTTGGATAACGCTGGGCGAGACAGCCCGAGACGACGAGATGCGCGTCCTTTCCCTTCGCCTCGGCCGCCTCGAGGATCATCTGTATCGATTCCTCTTTGGCCTCACGGATAAAGGCGCACGTATGGACTATGATGATATCGGCGTCGGAGGGATTTTCGGTAGACTCCAAGCCACCCGTCATCAGCGCCTTCGCCATGACCTCGGCGTCGATGATATTTTTATCACAGCCCAGGGCAATCAGAAAGTAGCTCTTCATAAAATAATCTAATAAGAAAAAAAGAGGCCCTAAATAATGGGCCTTAAAAAGGGATAAAATGAGATATCTCTACTTAATCCTTCCTGTCTATAATCTCCACCTCGACATCGGTCTCTGGTGGGCCTGCGAGCTCGCCTTCTATCTTTATTGTCTCGACCCCGGAGGGGACGATAAAATGAAAGAAGGAGTTTTTCAGCCCCGTGTTCGTGGAAATTTCCTTGAACGCTATTCTCGAGACGTTTCCGAGGATATCGTACGTGTTTATCTGGTTTACGAGATATTCATTTTTATCGACCAAGAGTATTATCCGCTCAATGACGGTATCGGGGTCCTTGGGTGCGAGCATCAAGATAAAATAATCCTTTGATACATCCAGTTCGGGCTCCCCAAGGGTGACCTCGAAATCATCGGTCAATTTCCCTTCGCCGAACAGGAATCCTAAAAACAGTTCGTTTTCAAACGCCTCGGCGGTCTTGTATATCCTCACCTGTTTTTCTTCAGGGAAATAATACCACAGGGTCTCGCCATCGGTGATTATCTCGTGTGTAATGGGGTCTGTGTACTTCCAACGCATCATGCCGGGTTTTTTGAAATAGACCTTGCCGTTTACTATCGCCGGCACTCCAAGTGACTTTGTCATAGTCTCTTGGGTGAAGACTGCAGTGAAGTCACTCGTCTTATTATACTGATTCTGAAGCCTGTTCACTATGTCTTTTACGGTCTCCTGTGAGAAGGCAAGTGACAGGTTTGCGGCCAAGAAAAGAACCAAAAAACTGAGAATAAAAATCTTTTTCACTTTTTAAAAGCTCCTTTTTTATATCTTGTTTATTAGAACCTCGCGCGGTCTGACGCCGTCTGACGGGCCCACAATCCCCTCCTCCTCCATCTTCTCTATTATCCTAGCTGCACGATTGTAACCGATCCTCAAATGTCTCTGGACGAGAGAGATAGACGCCTTACCCGTCTGTGCAACAAATGCTACTGCATCATCATACTTCTCATCATATTCATCGTCAAGCCCCCTAGTCACATCGACATCCACCGAGAGATCGACCTTCTCATACTCAGGAGAGGCCTGATCCTTTACAAAGTCAACCACCCTCAATATCTCCTCCTCCGACACGTATGCCCCGTGCACACGGATCAATTTAGATGAGGTCGGGGGGAGAAACAGCATATCACCCTCCCCCAAGAGGTGCTCCGCCCCGGAGGTGTCGAGAATCGTCCTTGAATCGACCCGAGACGACACCTGAAAAGATATCCTCGCGGGGAAATTTGCCTTTATCACCCCGGTGAGGACATTTACCGACGGCCTCTGGGTGGCGACAATCAGATGTATGCCTGAAGCCCTTGCCATGTGTGCGAGCCTCGTGATTGATTCCTCAACCTCCCTCGATGAGGTCATCATCAGATCAGAAAGCTCGTCTATTATCACGACCACATACGGCATATGGCTCGGCGCTTCATCTGTGCCGTCACCCGATATCTCATCCGACCTCTTTTTTTCCTTTTTGATCTTTATATTGTAGCCGGAGATGTTTTTCACTCCCAGATCTGCCATGACACGATATCGCCTCTCCATCTCCTCTACAACCCACCTCAAGGCAACCTGCGCCTTTTTCGGGTCTGTGACCACGGGGAGCAAGAGGTGGGGTATCCCCCGATAGAGGGATAGCTCGAGCATCTTCGGGTCGATCAAAAGTAGCTTCACATCATTGAAGGAGGCCTTATAAAGTATGCTGATAATCATGGAATTTATGCACACACTCTTGCCCGCACCGGTGGCCCCGGCGACCATGAGATGGGGCATCCTGCTCAAGTCGGATACAACCGGGGCACCGAATATATCCTTTCCGACCGCAAACGTTAGCATGGATTTAGATTCCGAAAACTTATCACACTCAACGATGTCTCTAAGCTTTACGATCTCCCTCGTCGGATTCGGTATCTCAAATCCCACAACCGCTCTTCCGGGTATGGGCGCCACGATCCTGACCGAGAGGGCCGACATCGCCATGGCTATGTCGTCCGCAAGCCCGGCGATCTTGTTTATCCTCTGTCCCGATGCCGGCTCAAATTCAAACATCGTTATCACCGGCCCAGGCCTCACTTCCGTCACATTCCCTTTGACACCGAAATCGAGGAGTTTCTTCTCCAAGAAACGGGCAAGCTCTATCAGGGATTTCCTGTCGGCAAGTGCCGCTTCACCGTCCCCCGGTTCCAAGAGATCGAGCGGGGGGAAAATATATTCTTTTGTCCCTATCCCTAAATCCGAATGAGAAGGTCTTTTGAGACTCAAATCAGAGGATACCCCCCTCTGAGATCTCGCATCGATAATTCGGGGGGAACTTTTGGTCTCAACATCCATGTCTCTTTCGCGAGCCGGTTTTCCACTCCTCACCTTAGGCCTATCCCGCCTCGGACTCTTTCTACCACCCCCGGTGATGAATTTAAATGCCCTTTTAAAAATATTGAAAATCCGTGAAATGAAGCGCGCAATTAGATTCGACACATCGGAAATCGTCGTCCCGAAAAGCAGGATTACAAAGAGTGTCAAGACCAAAAGGGAGACGATAAAGGCGCCGGCGGTATTTAAAAATCCTTTAAGGATTATAGACAGCGTAAGGCCGAAAAGCCCCCCCGCATAAATTACATCTCCGAAAAGCACCTTTTTCGAGCCGAAGACCATTCCGAGGATGACCAGCACAGAAAGCAGAATCATAAGCAAGTAAAGGAGTTTAAGAAGAAGGTTTTTTATCCCGCTTTTGAGTATGAAGTGGATAGACAGGATAAAGGTCAAAAGCGGCACAAAAAAGGCGCCGACTCCGAGCGATACGAGGAGCAAATCCGAAACATAGGCCCCAACGATACCGCCATAGTTCACCACAACCTCGGAAGTGACGACCCTGTTGAACGAGGGGTCGCCATGATAGTATGAGATGAGGCTGATGAAAATAAAAATAGACGCCGCGAGGAGAGAGATTCCCATAATCTCCCGAAGCATCCTGTTCTTTATTAGTACTATCTTATCCATAAAGACTTAACTAATGATACTTAATATTATGAAAGTCGCACCAAGTAAAAACAGGTAGATCGAAAATATCCAGAGTTTTTTTACCACAACGGCGCCGATGGTCAATTTTATCGCGAGTAACCCCACCAACGCCGAGACAACGGCGCCTACGATATAGGAGGAATCAATCCCCTCGAGGATTTCCGCATTGAATAGGATCTTTAGCAAAAATGCCCCCAAAATCGCCGGGATCGACAGCAAAAACGAAAAGCGCGCCGCGGTCTCCCTCCCGAGTCCCAGAAACAGCCCCGTGGCGATCGTAGAACCGCTTCTGGATATGCCGGGGACTATCGCAACACTCTGCATAAATCCTATTATCAAGGCCTCCTTCACTCCAACGACATCCTTTCTCTCTTGAGTAACGACCTTTCTCTCACCGATAAGGAGGATCGATGCGGAGACGAGAAACATAAAAGGCACGATCAACACATTTGCAAAAAGGGACTCAAAGAGGTCCCCGAACAATATTCCAAAAAAACCGGCCGGAATGCTTCCAACGACAATCATGAGTCCCAGCCTTCGGTGCCTTTTCCTCTCTTCCCCCTCCCACCTAATAAAAGATACCAAAATATTCCATATGTCCCTATAAAAATATATCGTCAACGATATCAGGGTGCCCATATGGAGAATAATGTCGAACGGGAGGGGAGAATCAGTAAAGCCGGGGAGATAATGCTGGGCAACGACGAGATGGCCCGAAGAACTCACCGGCAAAAACTCCGTCAATCCCTGAATGATTCCCAGAGCAAGAACAACCAAGAAGGGCACATAATCCTCACTTTTTCTTTCACAGAATTATATGTCAAAAATTATACCATGTCAATATTTAGATATCTGAACTTTTTACTTTCAGAGGGATTTATATATGAAATGCGCTTTGAGGCGTGTGAAACTTGATGGGTATTAGATTTTACGTTACTTCATCCTACCGGGCTGAGCCTTTTCGCTTAAACCGGAAATTCTTGATAATACCGTCTTGTAAAGCGAATCTATATCCTTTTCGGTCTGAACTCTGCCGGGTATCTTCGAAACCAAAATCGGCTCTCCCACCCTGACGACAATCTTCGGCTCCCCTATCTTTCCCCCCCACCTCGGCTGGTGGAAATAGGCGCCGGATATAGAGGCCGGGACGATCGGCACCCCCGCCGCCAGCATGAAGCGTACCGTCCCCCTCCTGAGTGGGAGCATCTCGCCGTCCCATGTCCTCTCCCCCTCGGGGTATATACCCACCATGCCGCCGAAGTTGAGTATCTTGAAGGCGTTTTTCAGCGATATCGGATCGATGTCATATCTCCTTACCGGAAATGAGCGGGAGATGTAAAAGAAAATCCTTTTTACACGGGATTCAAACTCCGTGCCCTTGGCCATGAAAAAAATCTTCCGGGGGAGAAAGGCGCCTATCAGGAAAGAATCGACGATGCTTGTGTGATTGGAGATAAATATCGCGGGACCCTTTTTGGGGATGTTTTCAAGGCCCTCATGCGTCACATCGTATTTGAATATCAGGGCGGTTTTCACGATCAATAGAATGAGTGCGTAAATAGCATCGAGCAGCATTTTCTTCTCCCTATTTTATGAATGAGGCCTCAACATAAATAGAGTCTCAATAGAACGTAATCCTCGGATGAAACTCCCTTATCTTTTTGCCTTTATAGAATTCAGTGACTTCGGTCCTGATCAAGTCCTCCCACTTCTTTCCGCTCTCCCGTAAAAATTCAAAGGAGTATGCATGGCCCCTCTTTGTGTCGGTTATGACCATGTGTGATTCGATGGTTACCGACGCCAGCTCCGAAATTTTTATCTCATGATCCTCTTTGCCACGAAACAAAAGCCTTCTGTTTGATAGATACAAAATCCCGTCTTCAATTTTTTCAAATTTGTAGAGCCTCGCCCTGATCCCCTTAAATCCGTGAAACATGCCTGCGGGTAGCTCCATAAAGAGCTCGGCCTCTTTGCTTTTGGCCCTTAGCTTTTCGCCGCTTGTCTTCGGGAACGAACCGTCTTTCGGCTCCGGGGGTGATAAATCCTTTATCTTTTCATACCACTCTTTGAGCGAATGTGTCTCTTTCTTCCCCTTTGTCTCTGATGTCAGCTTGAAATCTTTCGTGAAGTGATATTCTGTTTTACACGAGCTGCAGGTGATATTACCTTTCTCGTCGGTCAAGATAGAGTCGTACGACCCGCATTTCGGGCAGACATAGAGGAATTTTTCAATCATCGCCCACTCCCCCTCCTGAAACGTTGAGACTGCTTTATAAAACTATTTCGACTTTAAGTCAAGAAGTTTTTCTTACAGTGTTTTTAGGTGGGATTTTCAAATTCCAATAAAAAAACCCCCGGAGTTTCCCCCGGGGGTTTTAAGGAGCATTTCAGGTCCTAGAACTCATACATAAGTGTGTTGTTTATCGACCAGATTGGACCCCAGTTGTCTCTGACACCACCATTGTTGTAATCAAAGGCGTCTCCTGTGAAGAGGACGCCGCCAGCAAAGGTGTAGGACAGGCCTTCCATGATCTCGTATGAGAAGCCGAGGTCGACTTCCCAGCCGAGATCATCGTCGTTAACGATTTGAT
>CAZDOD010000149.1:0-7340 GCA_964506935.1 uncultured Thermodesulfobacteriota bacterium
ACTTTATGTCAAGGATGTAATGACGTCCGATTTGGTCAAAATAACTCCGGATACTAAACTAAAAGAGGTAGAAAAGCTCTTTGAGAAGCATGATTTCAACTCCCTTCCGGTGTTGGATGGAGATAAAATTGTAGGAATCGTGACAAAGCTCGACTTCCTCAGGCATTTTGTCCTCACGCCGAAATCGATCATCCCGCCTTACAAACAGCTATTGGAGGATAAGGCGAAGGACATCATGAACAAGACGATGATTACCCTGTCCCCCGAGACTCCCCTGACGAGGGTGCTTGAGTTGATGGTCGAGACGAAGCTGAGGAGCTTTCTGGTGACCGACCCCGAAATGAAGCTATTGGGCATCGTCTCGAGGGAGGATATCATCAGTGAGCTGAAATAGTCTGCGGAAGGTGGGTGGCCCCGTTATTAGGGGTGATGTGTGGACGATCGGATTTTGTGGGCCTGTATTCAAATCTGCCTCGGCCATGTTTATAGAAGATACGGCTCATTGAAGGTCTTTTTTAGGAAAAATAAAAGATTCTATAGGAAATTGATATATTTTTATATATAGGGGAAATATATGGCGATGATGAATGCCGAGCAGTATGAGGAGTCTTTGGGGAGGCTTGACCTCGAAGTCTACATGTTCGGAAACAGGATAAAAGACGTCACACAAAACCCGATTATCCGCCCGTCGATGAAGGCGGTCGCCAAAACCTACGAGCTTGCGCATATGCAAGAGCACGAGGACATCATGACGGCGACATCACACCTCACGGGCGAGAGGATAAACCGCTTCTGCCATATTCACCAGAATATCGAGGATCTCGTAAAGAAGAGCAAGATGGGGAGGTTATTGGGCTCTCACACCGCCTGCTGTTTTCAGCGGTGTGTCGGGATGGACGCCCTAAACGCCCTTTCCATCGTGACGTTTGATATAGATCAAAAATTCGGCACCGATTATTACGGGCGTTTTTTGAAGTATCTGAAATATGTTCAGGAAAACGACCTCGTGTGTGACGGCGCCATGACCGACCCGAAGGGGGACAGGGGGCTTTCGCCTCACGAGCAGAAAGACCCCGATATGTTCCTTCGTGTCGTTGAGGAGAGGCCCGACGGGATTGTCGTCCGCGGCGCAAAGGCCCACCAGACCGGGGCCGTAAACTCCCACGAGGTCATCGTCATGCCGACGATCGCGATGAGACAGGACGACAAGAACTACGCCGTGTCTTTCGCCCTGCCATCCGATTCAAAGGGGATCATCTACATCATGGGGCGTCAGTCGTGCGATACGAGAAAGCTCGAGCCCGGAAGGATCGACTGCGGAAATATACTCTACGGGGGCCACGAGGCACTCGTCGTCTTTGACGACGTGTTCGTCCCTAATGATCGGATCTTCATGCTGGGGGAGTTTGATTTCGCGGGGGAATTGGTCGAGCGATTCGCCTCGTATCACCGGCAGAGCTACGCATGCAAGGTCGGCGTGGGGGACGTCCTGATAGGGGCGGCCCAGACGATCGCCGAGTATAACGGTGTGGCAAGGGCCTCTCACATCAAAGACAAGATCATCGAGATGAACCATCTGAACGAGACCCTGTATGCGGGGTGTATCGCATGCGCCTCGGAGGGGCATCGGGAACCGAGCGGCACCTACTGCGTCAACATCCTCCTTGCGAATGTCCATAAGCAGAACGTCACCCGCTTCCCATACGAGATAGCAAGGCTCGCCCAGGACATCGCGGGCGGGCTCATGGTAACGCTCCCGTCCGAGGACGATTTTAGGTCGCCCGAGATAGGAAAGTGGGTGGAAAAATATCTACGTGGGGTCTTTGACATCCCGACCGAGAATCGCATGAGGGTGTTGAGGCTAATCGAGAATCTCACCCTCGGATCCGCCGCCGTCGGGTATCTTACCGAATCGATGCACGGTGCGGGATCGCCGCAGGCCCAGAGGATAATGATATCGAGACAGGTAAATATGAAGGAGAAGCAAAAAAAGGCGAAAAGACTCTGCGGCATAGTGGAGGAAGAAAAGTAGAATACAGGGTCGCCTTAAAATACTGCGGGGGGTGCAATCCCACATACGACAGGGTCGGGGCGGTAAGGGAAATAGAAAGGTCATCTGGTGGCGTCATCTCTTTTGTCGATCCAAATGTCGGGGAGTTTGATTTCGTGCTAGTCGTCTGCGGATGTAGTGTGGAGTGCGCCGATGTAAGGAAATTTTCAGGCATGAGGATTATACGTATATCGTCATTTGAAGATGCCCGTGCCTTGGTCGATAGAATCAGGGGGGGAGATTTGGATTTATGATTTGCTAAAAACTTTTTTAATTGACAGTTTTTATGTTTGTATGAGAAACTTATAAGAGTTTAGGGGATTGATTTTTATCGTTTACAGGATGGTATTTGGAAGTGAAAAGGATTCCAGGAAACTAGGATATCTATTTCAAATTGTACATGGATCTGAAGATGGATGAAAAAGAAGATTAGGAGGATTCTATGCATCACGACGAGACGCGATTTTTACCCTACAAGACGTATGCCGAGCTTCATAAGATGTCGGTAGAGGACCCCGAAGGTTTCTGGGGAGGTTGTGCCGAGTATCTTCACTGGTACAAAAAATGGGACAAGGTACTTGACGATACGAACCCCCCATTTTACCGCTGGTTTGTCGGGGGCAAGACGAATATATGTTACAACGCCGTAGACCGCCACGCCCTCGGCGATAAAAGGGGGAGTGCCGCAATCATTTGGGAGTCCCCCACTACGGGGCAGTCTAGGATACTTACGTATTATCAACTCTACAAAGAGGTAAACCGGTTTTCCGGCGTGCTTAAAAACCTCGGGGTCAAAAAGGGAGACAGGGTGATAATATATCTCCCGATGGTTCCCGAGGCGGTTGTCGCAATGCTTTCCTGTGTTCGGATCGGTGCCATACACAGCGTCGTCTTCGGCGGATTTTCGGTTGAATCTCTGGCCGGTAGGATCAACGACGCAAAGCCGAAGCTGGTTATCTGTGCCGAGGCAGGAAGCAGGAAGGGGAAGGAGGTGCCGCTGAAAAAAATGGTCGACGCCGGCCTTGACGCCGCAACGGCCAAGGTGGAAAAGGTCATCGTCCTAGACCGCGGCATAGGCGATACGAATCTAAAAAAGGACAGGGACATCCTGTGGAGTGATGCCCTGGATAAATACGGTGAGAAATATGTAGAACCCGAACAGCTCGACTCCACCGATCCCTCATATATACTATACACCTCCGGCACCACCGGAAAGCCGAAGGGGGTTGTTAGGGACACCGGGGGATACATGGTCGCCCTTCACGCCTCGATGGGTCAGATATACGATGTCGGCGAGGGCGATGTATACTGGTCGACCTCGGACATCGGCTGGGTCGTCGGGCACTCCTATATCGTCTACGGGCCCCTGTTGAAGGGCGTCCCAACGGTGATGTTCGAGGGGACCCCGGATCACCCCGACCCGGGAATCTGGTGGGATATCGTGGAGAAATACGGCATCACGACGATCTTCTCGGCACCGACGGCGCTTCGGATATTGAGGAAGTTTCCCGAAAAGTGGTTCAAGGAAAAGGACTTGAGCTCGATAAAATACTTCTTTATGGCAGGAGAGCCTCTCGACGAGCCCACTTACCAGTGGGCGACCGATAATCTCGGGACGAAGGTAATAGACCACTACTGGCAGACCGAATCGGGTTGGCCGATGCTGACCAATATGCCCGGCGTGGAGTTTCTGCCGATAAAGCCCGGCTCACCCACCAAGCCCGCAATGGGCTACCGCTTTCTGGTCGTAAACGAGGCCGGAGAAGAGATGCCTAGGGGGGAGAAGGGCTTTATGGTGGCCGAGGGACCGATCCCGCCGGGGACACTAATGACGATCTGGGGGGATGACGAGCGGTATAAGGAGAGCTACTGGGACACCTATCCCGGAAAGAATTTCTATCACACAGGCGATTTTGCCATTGAGGACGAGGACGGCTACTTCTGGATGCTGGGCCGTGCCGATGAGGTTCTGAATGTCGCCGGACACCGTCTTGGAACGAGGGAGGTTGAGGAAGTGCTTTCGGGTCACCCGAAGGTGGCCGAGACATCGGTCATCGGCGTGGCCGACGAGATCAAGGGGGAGGGGATATTCGCCTTCATCGTCCTCAAGGCCGATGTGGAGCCGTCGGACAAGATCCACGATGAGCTGATAAAGCTCGTAAGGGATAAGATAGGCCCCGTTGCGACCCCGAAGGAGCTCCGATTTATCAAGATGCTGCCGAAGACGAGGAGCGGAAAGATCATGAGGAGGGTAATAAAGGCGATGGCAGAAGGTAGGGACTTAGGGGATCTCTCGACGATCGAGGACGGCGCAACGGTCGAGGAGATCGCAAAGGCCCTAAAAGAAGCAGGTGTAAAATAGTTTTAAGCAAGATAGAAAAAATAGGGCCGGCATTTGCCGGCCTTTTTTATTTGGATGAAAAATTCTAAAGGGAGGATTAGTTCCTCATCGTGTAATCGAAATCTCAAAGAGGAAAACGATAGAACTTTTCTTGTGGGTGATTTTTGTATCTAAAACCTACCCCTTCGCGCCGATGATTGGAAAGACCGTCTCTTTGAGATATGTGATGATCCGGTCTATCTCCTTTGTGTTTCTCTCCTTTGTGGGGCCCGTGACGTAGATGTGCATATCTGTGAGGCCCCCCCCCTCTATCTCGGGGCCGGCGAGGAGCCCGCCGATAAGCCCGGCATAGGGATTTACGAGCTCTATACCGTTGATTGCGGCCCATGCGAGGGTCCAGCTCCGGGAGACGTTGTCGACGTTATAGCCGCCGCCCCCCGTAGCGACGAGCTTATCTGTAATCGAGCATATCTCCTGTACCATTCTCTCGAAGCTGTTGTTTGTGAGAGAGAGATTCGCAAGAGGATCTGAGGCTACGGAGTCAACCCCCAATTGCGCAATGATCAGGTCGGGCGAGAATGCCTCTACGGCAGGGGGGACTATTTCATAGAAGGCTTTTAGCGCCAGGTCGTCATCGGTCTGTGGGGGGAGGGGGATATTGATATTTGTCCCTCTCCCCTTTCCCCTCCCTATCTCGTTTTCAAATCCTGTTCCAGGATAAAGCGTGTGGCCCGATTGGTGCATGGATATCACGAGCGCCCCGTCGTCCTCGAAAAAGGCATGCTCAACGGCGTTTCCGTGGTGGGCGTCGACGTCTATGTAGCAGAACCTTTTTCCATCCTTCCTTAGGAGTCTTCCCGCTATGCAGAGGTCGTTTATGTAGCAGAATCCCTCGGCATAGTCCGGAAAGGCGTGGTGGAATCCCCCCATGGTGTTAAAGGAGCGGGCCTTCCCGTCGGTCTCGAGGACGTGTCTCATCCCCACGAGAGTCCCGCCCGCCGCGAGGTTCGATTTTTCGAACATATCGGGGAATATCGGATTGTCGGAGGTGCCCAGCCCCGCCTGGACGGTATCTTCAGTTATCTCCCCCTTGCCGGCCGCCTTTAATGCATTCAGGTATCTCTCGGTATGAAAGATGAGGAGCGTCTCTTCGGGTATAGGCTCGGGGGGGACTATCGAGATCCACGGTTCATCAAAAAGACCATACTTCTTCGAGAGCTCGAAGGTCATATCCGTCCTTTCGGGCCTGAAGGGATGGTTGGGGCTGTATTCGAAGTCCGATCCCTCTTTGGAATATATAAAAAAGCTCTTCATGGTCTTTTAGAAAATTTATTATTCCTCATACCCCACCCTCTTGGTCATCTGGCTGAATTTAAAAAAATGACCTGAGATTGTTTTTTTTCGGCGGGGTAAAAGGAAGAGAAAAATCCTAAGTAAGGGTACAATAACACATATATTCTATATGAATCTCATTTTAAGTCAACTGAAAACTATTCGGAAGGGGACTAAATCGATATTTGGTCTTTTCCCCCTGATTTTTTTAGTTATGAGCCATAGATTTTTAAATTAGTAACTTTAAATTTATAAAAAAAGTCTTGACATCATTTGACTTTCTGTGATAAAAATTACGTTGAATGAATAGTCATTCATTCTTTATCAAGATTTATCTGATAGTGATCATGGAGAAAACCGAGGCACATGAAAAGCAGAGATAAACACACCAAGATCATAAAGGCCGCTATCAAAGTATTCGCAAAGAATGGTTTCTATAATTCCCGTGTCTCCGAGATAGCAAAAGAAGCACAGGTAGCAGACGGAACCGTCTATCTATACTTCAAAAACAAGGATGATATACTCATTTCGCTATTTGAAGAGGAGATGGACAGGATTATAAAAAATATGAGGGACGAGCTGGAGGTCGAGGAAAATCCCGTAGAGAAAATAAAGAAATTCGCCCGCATCCATCTCAACATGGTCAAGGAGGACAAAAACCTTGCCGAGGTAATTCAGGTCGAGCTCAGGCAGAGCAATAAATTCATGCGTGAATACAAAAACAGGAGGTTCATCGAGTATCTGAATATCATTTCGAGCGTCATAAGGGAGGGTCAGCATAGCGGGCACTTCCGTCCCGATGTGATGCCGGGGCTCGCGAAGAGGGCCTTTTTCGGGGCACTGGACGAGCTCTCCAACATGTTCGTTTTCTCCCCGAAGAGGAAGTACAGCGTTGACATGGCGGCCGAGCAGGTGGCGTCATTCTTTCTCGATGGTATTATAAATACCGGAAAAAGCAGGGATAGCAAGGCTTCCGACACATAGTTTTTAGTTTTAGATTATTTTATTATAAAGTTTTTTATAAGGAGAAATAGTGATGGAAATCAAAAAAGTTGGGGTAATTGGCGGCGGGGCAATGGGAGGCGGTATAGCCTATGTCCTAAGCTCCGTAGGAATTAAGACCCTGATAAAGGATATCGATCAGAAGTTTATCGACAGCGCCATGGAGAGCTGCAAAAAAATATACGACGGCAGGGTAAAAAAGGGCAAGATGTCCCCAGAGAAGGCGTCTGAGGGAATCGGTTTGATTTCTGGTACGCTTACATATGACGGTTTTGAGGACGTCGACCTCATCATTGAGGCTGTGCCCGAGGTGATGAATATCAAAAAGAAGGTCTTCGAGGATTTGGAAAAGGTCTGTCCCGAACACACGATATTCGCCTCAAATACATCGTCACTTTCTATAGAGGAGCTTTCCAAGGCGACAAAGAGGCCCGGAAAGGTTTTGGGCCTCCACTTCTTCAATCCCGCCAATATAATGAAACTGGTCGAGGTCATCCACTATGCGGGAACCGACGGTGCCGTGGTGGATACGATGACGGACTTTGCACTTGCGATCAAAAAGATCCCTATCGAGGTCGGCAACTGCGCGGGATTTGCAGTAAACCGCGTCCTGAT
>CAZDOD010000150.1:0-7292 GCA_964506935.1 uncultured Thermodesulfobacteriota bacterium
TTATATTCATTGGCTCCCCGGGCAAGACTCGAACTTGCGACATGGTGGTTAACAGTCACAAGGGTCGGGTTTTGTAGAGGCGGGAAATCATTACATTTTTTAGTAATATCAAAATGTTAGAGATTTTTGGTTTATACCTCTATATACCTCTATATACCGTAATATACCGCTCTGCGTATTTTTTTGGTCACTATATGGTTCCGAGTATTTTTACGCTAGAATTATCCATGAATTTTCGGCTTTATAACCACTTGATATTATTAAATAATTTCAAGCAGGGCAAGTGGGTAAAATCCACCTTCTCTATTTTTAGATTTAATCGTGATTACAATTCCCTACGTTGCCCCAGAATGCTCCTAAATTCCCTATAATTTTCTGGTTTTTGTAGCATAAAATCATATGATATAATCGATCCTCGTAGTTACGAAAAAAACTTCAAAATCTGCTAATTTTAAAAAGGGTATCTTGTTAGTAATGATTTGAATACAAAGACCAAGAATTTGGTCACACATCCGAAATAGAATCTTCTTTATTTACTCTATATTTTTGCTTTTTACAGTTCTCGGCCTTTGCTTATGATTTTTGAGGACAAGCCCTTTACACTTAAATACTAATTTATGGCTTCATGTTTAATCTACTATCCACACCCTCCTGGTTTAAAAGTTGTGCCTCCCCCTCCTGATGGTGGTGGTAGCGGAGGGTTTGAACTTTCTGTAGGGGCCGTAAAGATGCCCTCGTTATTGACACTGCCTTCTCCCGATATCATCCTAGCCCAGGCTTCAATTCCTCCTGTAAGAGCTTTTACCCTTAATCCTCTCTCTATAAAGAACGGTATAAGCTGAAAAGACATTGATCCGTCATTGTCGATCAGTATATATGTAACTTCTTCATTTGCGAAATATGCATCGGCATCTTCGGTAAAGAGGATATGATAGTTGACATTGTATGCGCCAGGGAGCGATCCTTTGGAGTATTCCTCGGCACTTCTGAGATCAATCAAGGTATAGATTGTCTTATCAGTATTGAGCAGATCTTCGAGATTTTCGGGTGTTACTGCATTTTTATCCTCGGGAAGCGATTTTATATAGTCAACCCCACATAACATCGGTTCATCTTTCCCAGGGACTTGCGTTACTGCCGAAACAGCGAGGAGACTCGAAAGTACCAGGATCAAAAAGACCGAAAATCTCTTGACAGTCATTTTTTCCATGTTTACATCCTCTGTTAAATGTTTATCTTCTGTTATTTATTCTTTTCTCCATAAACTCACCAAACCAGAAGAATCCGAGGGCAAAAAGTACGATAGCAAGTATCACAATCCCAGGTTTGATATTTAACAATTCGGGTAGAGTAATAAACCCCAAATTTCCTGAATAAATATACTCGTGGATGTCTGATACTATGTATTTATCAAAGATGCCATATCCAACATTGTAGATAATTGCCCCAATGAAAAATCCCACAATTGCCATAATACCGTCTATCTTTCCGGTGGCGACCGCCACCAAGGATGTGCCTGGTCAGAGACCAGATGTCACCATTCCAAAACCAAAAATGATGCCCCCAATAAGAAACGGCCAGAGAAGAGTAGCCGAAAAACTGAGTTTCCCCATGTCCATTATACCCAGAATATCAAGGTAATATATCCCCAGTAAGGTCGTCACAATGGCAGTGAACATAACCTTGGGAACTTTGAAATCCCTAAGATAAAAGACGGCGGCAATATTTTTTGCGTTTCCGAGGCCCGAGCTCTCTAGTATCGCACCGAAACATATTCCGGTAAAGAAACCGAGAGCCACGCTCATCCACGGAGTAATGATACCGTATTCAACTAAAGGTCCCATAATGATCTATCTCCTCTTACTTCCATTGGTTTCTTACAAAATAGGCGGCCATGAATCCTCCACCGAAGACGGAGAAAAGGAAGATCCAGCTTCCCACCGAAAGAAGTGCAGCACCGCTAAGACCCTGACCGCTTGTGCAGCCCAGGGTCAGTTTGCTGACCAGGCCTATGAGTATACCTCCAACCAGGGCCATGCTGAGACGCAAGCGCCGGCTCGCGGTGGTACCTTTAATAGTCTCCCACTTTATTCGCCCACCGATTAGGCCCGAGATATATCCACCGAAGAGTATTCCTATAGCCTCAAATATCAGCCAAGTGGATTTGGAAGGTTCGGGTCCCTCCAGATAAGAATAGTAGACACTCCCCTCCCCTGCCGCTTTTGGCGAGATGAAATTTACAACCTCCGCCACAATCCTATAGAAAGCCCCCGATGCACCTATGCCGTTGCCTGCATAGTAATATGTTAGAAGGAGCGTCAATCCGAGCAAAAAACCCATCAGATAAGGATTCTTATACGCTTTCGCTTTCATGTCTTTTTACCTCTATCTTAAGATATAGTAACACCAGCAAACCGCCTGCCCTGCATATACGAAGGCAAACCTGAGAAAGATCCCCCCCAGAATCACTAGGACCGGAACAGCGATGGTTGGCTTTATCACTTTTCTCACTTCCAGTAGTTCAAGGATGAGAGGGATAATCAGCCCCAGACCTACTACTAGAATCCAGAACATGGGTGTGTAGATTTCACTCCCCACAAAAGGTCCCAGGGCCCACTGGTGACTCCTGATGCTATAGGCAAGGTTGGCGAATATCAAGAATATGAAAAAAAGTTCTGCCCCGATAAAGATTCGATCAACCCTTGCCATCTCATGCTTGGCCTCATCTTTCTTCTCAGCGATAACAGATAGCGCTGCTGCAGAAGATATCCCCGAGATTAAGAATAGGGGTGCCAGAGCCTGGGAGTTCCAAAGGGGTCTGGCAGCATATGATGATAATAGAATGCCAGTGTAGGCACCTAGGCCGATTCCAAGGCCGATACTCGACCAGGCAAGGAAACGAATACTATCCTTTGCCCAAGACAAGACCGGTTTAATATAGTTTCCGGCAGGTTCAAAAAATTTAATCTTGTGCCACAATTTCTCTCCATAAGGCTTTAGTGGGCCCAGTTCTATTCCCTTTTCTGTTAGAAGTGCCGCAATAAAGAGGATACTTGTAGGGTAGATGAGTACCAGAATCCAAGAGCCCCATGACATGGGGGAGATAATCTTAAAAGCAGTATAGAAACGCCAGACGTGGACTTTATATTCCAAGTCAAGAAAGAGCATGAACATACCAAGAGAAAGTATAATTGGGGCCAAAATGGCACCCCCTACTACTGTAAATGGATAATCCTTTCTTTTCCCCTTTAGATAGTGGTATCCTGAGAGTATCATCAGTCCCGCTACTAAACCTCCAAGGAATAGATATATGGGGATTTCCCACCCCCATATCAATTCACCTGCATGTGGAAGTGGGGCATGAAAAGTGTTCTCTACTTCAATTTCCATCTATTCTACTCCTCACTTGGTTAATACAAGAAATAAAGCTGGGGTTTCGTTCCAGCCTCAGGAATAAGATTTTCCCACCTCCGACTCTTTAGGAGCATGCTGACTTCGCTTGATGGGTCATTTATATCCCCGAAATGAAGGCATCGAGTAGGGCACACATCCACACAGGCCGGTTTGAGACCCTTAATGGTCCGGTGAATACAGAATGTGCATTTATCCACATATCCCTCGGGATGGACAAAGCGTGCATTGTATGGACATGCTGCGATGCATGCTTTGCACCCAGTACATTTTCTAGGATCAACTAAGACTGTTCCACCATCATCTATATGGCTTGCACCTGTGGGACACACTCCAACACAGGGTGGTCTATTACAATGATGACACCTCTCCGAACGTATAATACGATGAACATTTGGAAACTCGCCCGTTGTAAGAAATACGAGCCACTCCCGGAAAAATGGTAGAGGGACATTATTTTCGGTCTGACAGGCCATCAGACAGTCCTTACATCCCACGCACAGGGTAGTGTCTATGATCATGGCGTATCGCTTTGCCATCTTTTATCCTCTTATCTAAACGATTACCTTAACGAAATTTCCTCTCATGCCGGTGGCGCCCATAATAGGATCAGTATTTATCTCTGTTATCAATTTTGAGTCACTGGCACCACGACCGAAGGCGGTTTTCAGCCTCTTGTCCTCATGGCCGAAACCGTGAGTAAAGTATATAGTATCTGGTCTTATCCCCCAGGTGACCTTTGCCACAACCATAAAGGGTGATTTGTTTCCTGTCGTATCCATGAGTTTATATTTATGGCCATCAAGTACTCCGATGGCACGGGCGGCATCCACATTTATCCAAAACTGGTCACCGTTATCCACAGCAAGGCTTATCCGGTTATTCTGACTTCTGGAAAAAGACTGCAGTGGTGAACGTCCGAAGGTGAGATAGAAATATCCGGGGTTAGGCTTTTCAGGCTCACCGATAAAAACGGGCACAGGATACTGACCGAAGGAAGATAACATCGATGATGAGAGTTCTATCTTGCCGGATGGAGTGGAAAAACTCAAATCCTTTTTGTCTTCAACAAATACAGGACCCGTATGCAAGGGGGTGATCCCTGTCTTTTTAAGCTCGGAAAGTGAAAGCCCGGCAGCTTTAAGCCTCGTACCGTTATATTCCTCGATATCGGTCCACCCGAAGTATTCACCAAGACCCATCCGGTTCCCGAGCTCCCGAGCAATCCACCACCCTGGCCTGGAATCATACAACGGATCTACAACCGGCTGATTTACGGACACAAAGTTCTGTTTGAAGTTTTTGACGCTTATTTCATCCATTCTCTCAAGATAAGTGCAGTCTGGAAGCACGATGTCGGCATATCCGGTCTGCTCAACGGGAAGGGTATCCACTACCAGGAAGAAATCGAGGTTATTTATCGCGTTTATGGTATCCTCTTTTTTCGGGAGACATTCAAGGATATTTGTACCACATACTACAAGGGCCTTGATTGGATAGGGCTTCTCAGTAAGAACAGATCTTATTATATTCCTCACACTGGGCATTGGACCTATTGGATATTCACCCTTATCACACTGACCAATTTCTGACTTCGGATAAGGTGGCATTGGATATTGTGGAATATAGGGTTTATCCGAGACGAAAAATCCGCCCTTCCTCCCCCATGCACCCAATAAGGCGTTTAAAATGGCGTTTGCCCTGATCCTCTGGACATTATTTCCGTCCCAGGAGGAGAAACGGCCCGGGTGTACTAAGACATTGGGGCTGTTTCTTCCGAGCTCGTACGCCACCTCACGAATATCTTCTGGCCTGATGCCGCATATCGGCCAGGCCCATTCGGGTGTATAAGCACTTACTGTATCCTTAAGATCTTCTAGGCCCGTGGCGTAGGTGTTGATATATTTATCGTCATAGAGAACTCTTCCCTCGGGGTGTTCATTAAGAATTACGTTTATCATGGCTAGGAGAAATGCCATATCTGTATTCGGTCTTATTGGAAGCCATTTCCATGCCTTTCCCGCCGCTATGGAAAACCTTGGGTCAACAACAACAAGCTTAGCTTCCCCCCTATTAGCTCGCTCCAAAAACTTTGCGAACTCCCTCACCTGGGTTGTGTGCATGTTCTCTCCGAGGTGGTATCCAAGAAGGACCAAGACCTTTGTGTTCTCAATGTCGGTAGGTTCAGGACTTCCCAGTTCCGTACCGTAGGTGAGGTAATATGCCACATCTCGTGCACCCCGGCATAGTGAGAAAGAAGGAAAGGAATAATTTGGTGAGCCGATTGATTTGACAAGATGCTCTAAAAAGTAGCCGGGCTTGCCGTGGGTTATTACAGCAATAGACTCCGGACCATATCTATCACGTATTTCAGAAAGCTTTTCTGCCACATCTTCCAATGAATCTTCCCATGACGCATCTACAAACTCCTGACCTTTTTTCCCTTTTTTCCTTATGAGGGGTACTTTTAACCTGTCAGGATCATAAATCATACCGACACCCGCTGTACCCCTAGGGCAAAGCCTTCCAGCACAGAGAGGGTCGTCGGGATTTCCGGTAAGCTTCCATATTTTATCATCCACTACATGGGCATGAACACCGCACCCCCAATAACAAATCTGGCAGGACGTTGGAATTATCTTGGCGTCTTTTCCATAACCGAATCTTGGATCAAATTCGGACCCGCCACCGAATATCTTCCAGGACATGTTGCAGCTGGTAAGACCCAATCCTAAGGTCAAGCTCGCAGTTCCCATCGAGGAAATTTTTATAAACTCACGGCGAGTGATTTTATTCATATTTTCTCCTATTTCTTTCCAGTTTCTCCCTTTCAAACTGCTTACGTTTTTAAGGATATACTAACATCTTCTATAAATTATCATTATGAATTCCGAAAATCAATCTTTTTTTCACTACTAAAATACTCATATATTCGCCTCAGAAATATACTCCTCCGTATATTTCAGGTAATGCTAAGTGCTCTTTATGGATCGGTGACCAAGAAGCTGCTTTAATACAAATCCATTAACTTACTAGAGCACAGTGCTCCGGACGCTGGGGCCTCGATTTTTTAAGTACCCGAAATCATTGATATTTATTTGATATCATTAGATTTTCGGGATTTTTTGTTTTGATCTGTTTTGGTCTATTTTGATCTATTTTTGGCAAAAATATGGCACAAATTTTTAGTCTGATGGCATTATTAAGGTATTTAATTAGCATAACAATAATTAATGCTTTTTATGTAGATTTAAGTGGGTTTTAGTGAGCAAAGTGTTCTAAATACTTGGAAATTGATTTACCAATGTCTTAGATACATAGAGAAAATTTCTCATTTTGCCCAGTTCATTTCTACCCAAAGTGAATAAATATGTGTTGAAAAATAGGCTGGTGTGTTATAGTTACACGTGATTTTACATTTCATGAAAGGAGTCTTTTATGAAATCAGAAAATTCTATTTTCAAAAGCGATGATGGTCGAGAGATTTTTCTCTATACGTGGCTCCCGGATGAGGGGAAGAAGCCCAAGGGTGTCGTTCAGATTGCACATGGAATCGCTGAGCATGCGGTTCGCTATGAAGACTTCGCAAAGGCACTGACAAGTGCAGGCTTCGTCGTTTACGCAAATGATCATCGAGGTCATGGCAAGACGGCTGGCCCTCTTCAGAACGTCGGCTATGCAGCCGATCAGGATGGATGGAATCTCTCCGTTTGTGATCTCCATCAACTGACTGCGCTCATCAAGAAGGAGCATCCCAATCTCCCACTCTTTCTCTTTGGTCATAGTATGGGATCATTTCTTTCCCGAGCATATATCGCCCGCTGGGGGAAGGAGATCAAGGGCGTCATCCTTTCAGGGACTGGCGGGGATCCAGGGCTCCT
>CAZDOD010000151.1:0-7285 GCA_964506935.1 uncultured Thermodesulfobacteriota bacterium
CGAGAAATCAAAGGAGTCCTTTCCGAGGTACGCCCTCGGAAATTCAATCAGCTCCCCATCTGCACCCCCCGCCGCCTCCTCTACCGCCCTACCGCCGGGATATCCGAGACCCAGAAACTTCGCCACCTTGTCAAAGGCCTCCCCCGCCGCGTCGTCGAGCGTCTGCCCGCGGAGGATATATTCGCCCTTTTCTCTTACGAGGTATAGGTTCGTGTGGCCCCCTGAGACGACGAGGGCAGAAAAGGGATAACTCGGCCGATCGGACGAAAAGAGGCACGATGCGATATGCCCCTCGAGGTGATTTACGCCGAGAAGCGGTATTCCGCAGGCGAGGCTTATCGCCTTTGCCGCCGATATCCCCACTACGAGTGAACCAACAAGCCCCGGCCCCTGTGTCACGGCGACTAGATCGATATCGGAGAGCTTCACCCCGCCTCTATGCAGGGCGTGATCTATGATCGGGATGATGTTCTCGACGTGCTTTCTCGAGGCGAGCTCCGGAACGACGCCCCCGAACCTCCCGTGGATTTCGTCCTGAGACGAGACGACGCTGGATAAAATCTCAAAATCATCGGTGATCACCGAGGCCGAGGTGTCGTCGCAGGATGTATCTATACCTAAAATCAGCATCTCTTTTGTCTACGAAAGAATTGTGTTGAAGTTAGTACCCATTTCAACTAAACTAAAAAATACACCTATTTCGGTGGCAAGTCAAGAAAGGACACGGACGTTGGAAGGCATAGGCCCGAAAAAAATATACTCGGTGTCCGAGCTCACATACGAGATCGGACACCTCCTAGAAAATAAATTCCCCTTCATTCTGGTCGAGGGTGAGATATCGAACTTGAGAATCCCCGCGTCTGGACACATCTACTTCATGTTGAAAGACGACGAGGCACAGCTCAGATGCGTCATGTTCAAGGACAAGGCGAAGTACCTTTCAAAAAAAGTATATGACGAGCCGAAAAAAGATATAGATGATAATGGATCACAGCCTTCCCTCTTCTCCGAGAAATTCGAGATCAGGCCTCTAGTCCCCTTTGAGCCCGAAGAGGGCCAGCACGTCATTGTCATGGGGAGGATCGGCGTATACTCCCCGAGGGGCGAATACCAGATCATTGCCGACAATATAGAGCCGGTCGGGATCGGGGCGATGACAATTGCGTTTGAACAGCTAAAGAAAAAACTTCTTGCCAAGGGATACTTTGATAGAGACAGAAAAAAACCTATCCCCTTTCTCCCCAATAGGATAGCAATCGTCACTTCCCCTACGGGCGCCGCACTCTTCGACATATTGAAGGTGATCTACGAGAGGCATCCCGGCGCCCACGTGATAATAGTCCCCGTCAGGGTTCAGGGGGAGGGCGCCGAGCGCGAGATCGCAAGGGGGATTGACCTCATAAACAGACACGATGCGGCGGACGTCATCATCTCTGGACGGGGCGGGGGGAGCATCGAAGACCTGTGGGCGTTCAACACCGAGGAGGTGGCAGACGCCGTCTTCCGCTCAAAGATACCGGTGATATCGGCCGTAGGGCACGAGATAGACATCACGATCGCAGACCTCGTGGCCGACGAGCGGGCGCCGACACCGACCGCTGCGGCACAGATCGTGGTCCCGAGGCTCTCAGACCTCATGATGACGCTTGACCTCAATTTGGAGAGGCTAAAGGATATCTTGGGTGATGTTATCCAAAGCAGGAAAACAAACCTCGAATCTCTAATTAAGATGCTAAAAAAACCCAAGGAGGTGCTTTCGGGGGCGATGATGAAGATCGAGATGCTGTCGATTTCGATAAGCACAAAAATAAAATCGGCATATAATGATAGGAGGGCGAGACTCGAAACTTTGGTATCCGCCCTCGAGAGGCTGAGTCCCCTCGGCGTGCTTTTGAGGGGATATTCGATAACCCAGAGGGCCGATGACCAAACGATAATCACGAACTCCTCGGAAATTGCAGTTGGCGATCTGGCGAGAATAAGGCTTTTTGCTGGAACACTCTTGGCACGCATAACGGAGAGGGAGATTGAAGAAAAATAAAAAGATATCTTTTTTTATAGCACTTTTTTTTACGACACTAATTATCACAGGCCGCTCCTTCGCCTTCACGATCGACTTTCCCGACGAGGTGACTCAGGGGGGAATCTATAAGATCGGGATATCGGGCGAGGCTTCGATAACCGGGGTAAGAGGGACATTTTTGGATAGAAACGTATATTTCGATCCCATTAAATACTCCGGCACCTACTCCGGCCTTTTGGGGATAGACCTCAATGCCGATCCGGGCCCGGAGGTTTTACACGTTATCATAGAGAAGGCCGACGGCACAAGAGAGACGATAAGCCGCGAGATAATGGTGAGGATGGGGGATTTTAGAGTACAGCACCTGACACTCGCCGACAAATGGGTACACTACGACGACGAGACCACAAAGAGGATAAACGAGGAGAACAGGATCATAGCGGCCCTATTCAAAAAAGAGACCGAAGAAAGGCTCTGGACCGAACCGTTCCTTATGCCGCTCGAGGGGAGGATCACGGGAGAATTCGGGCTGAGGCGCTACATAAACGGGGAGCCCAGGTCATCCCACAGCGGAATCGACATCAGCGCCGTAACCGGAACGCCCGTAATTGCCGCAAACTCGGGGAAGGCCGTCCTCGTCATGGATATGTTTTTTTCGGGCCTCTCCCTATTTATCGACCACGGACAGGGGCTCTACACTATGTATTTCCACCTCTCCGATGTCTTAGTTGAGGAGGGCGACGAGATCGAGAGGGGCCAGACGATCGCCCTCGTCGGGGCGACCGGAAGGGTCACCGGCGCCCACCTCCACTTCGGCGTCCGCCTAAATTACAACAAGGTGAGCCCATGGGACCTCGTAAATCTCAAAGTCCACTAAAACCCTTTACCCTTGACTTTACGCCGACAAAACGATATCATCCTTGTGTGGGCTATTTATATAAAAAATGGCAATTAAAAATATCATGGTGAGAAAGGGCGACGATAAGGTGGCAAGAGACCGGGCGGGCGAGGACTTCGACACGAGACTAAAAGAGCTCGAGGGTATCGTGGAGCGTCTCGACCGCGGCGAACTCTCGCTCGAAGATTCCCTCGAGGTGTTTGAAAATGGGATAAAACTCGTCCGCGAGCTCACAAGGAGGCTCGAAGAGGCGCAAAAGAAAATAGAGATCCTGACCGAGGACGACGACGGAAAGATAAGACTTGAGCCGTTTGAAGGGGATGAAAAGAAGTAGAGAGGGGGGGGGGTAATTTTTCAGGAGCGGTTCCAAAGATTTTTTATATTGAGGATGAAATTTCAAAGGCCCAAAATATCTTCTATGAGATCAATCATATCTGTTTATACAAAATCTGATAGGATCCATTTTTAGGGGACTGACATTTTTGACCTTGAGAATTACTTCAACGAGAAAAAAACTCTCATAGATCGGACCTTAAAAGAGGTAATCGATGGTCTCGATGAGGCCTCCGGCACACTGAAGCGGGCGATGGAATACAGCCTTCTTTCCGGAGGCAAAAAACTAAGGCCAATGTTGGTGTTATCCTCCGCCGAGGCAGTAGGCGGAAACGACGAAGACGTGCTTTCCGCCGCAGTCGCCCTCGAGCTTATCCACACATATTCTCTCATACACGATGACCTCCCCGCCATGGACAACGACGATTATCGCAGGGGGCTTCCGACAAACCACATAGTCTTCGGCGAGGCATGCGCCGTCCTCGCGGGCGACGCCCTTTTGACCAAGGCCTTTTCGGTCCTCACCGACAACTCCCACATAAAGCACAACCCCGAAAAACTGATTGCGGTCACCCACGAAATAGCCGAGGCCGCGGGAGTGAGCGGAATGCTCGGCGGTCAGATGGCCGATATCGAATCGGAAAAAAACGAAATAGAACTAGCTACACTCGAATTCATACACATAAGGAAGACCGGCGCCCTCATCCTCGCCTCGGTCCGCTCGGGGGCGATCTTGGGCGGGGGCGATAGCGACCAGATAGAGCGCCTGACGGAATACGGCAAAAACCTCGGCCTCGCCTTTCAGATCTCGGATGACATATTAGATGTCGTCGGGGACGACGCCGCTATGGGTAAGAAGGTCCACAAAGACCACGTCAGGGGGAAGGCGACATATCCGACATTGTTGGGCCTCTCGGAATCGAAAAGGAGGGCCGAGGAATTGGTCGAGAAGGCCCTTTCATCAATCAATGGTTTCAACGAAAAGGCCCAACCTTTAAGGGCAATCGGAAGATACATTATTGAAAGACAGACATAAAAAAATGGGAAAGCTATTAGAAAAAATCAAACACCCCACGGACGTAAAGAAACTCTCGATTGAGGAACTGGAAGGGCTTGCCTCCGAGATCCGCAAGGTAATAATCGATACGGTATCCGTTACGGGTGGCCATCTGGCGCCGAGCCTCGGAACCGTAGAGCTGACACTCGCCTTATATTATGTATTCGATCCCCCATGTGACCTGATAATCTGGGATGTCGGGCACCAGAGCTATACCCACAAGATCATAAGCGGCAGGAGGGAGAGCTTCGGGACACTCAGAAAACTCGGCGGGATATCGGGCTTTCCAAAGATCTCGGAGAGCCCCTACGACATCTTCGGCACCGGACACAGCTCGACCTCTATCTCCGCCGCCCTGGGGATCTCCGCCGCGCGGTGCAGCAAGGGCGAGGATAACAGGGTTGTGGCGGTCATCGGTGACGGGGCAATGACAGGCGGTCAGGCCTTTGAGGCGCTCAATCAGGCGGGCCACCTCCAAAAAAATATCGTCGTCATCATAAACGACAACGAGATGTCAATCGACCCCAACGTGGGCGCCCTGTCGTCTTTTCTGTCGAGGAAAATGTCCACAAAGATAGTCATAAGGTTAAAGAAGGAGATCGAGATATTCCTCAGGTCTTTTCCCGGAATAGGTGAGGATCTCGTAAAAATAGCGAAAAAGGCCGAGGATGCCATCAAGGGTTTCATCACACCTGGGATGCTCTTTGAGGCGATGAATTTCCAGTATTACGGCCCAATCGACGGCCACCGCATAGACCGTCTCATTGAGACACTGAAAAATATCAAGGATATAAACGCACCGATAATAGTGCACGTCCTGACCAAGAAGGGCAAGGGCTACGCACCTTCGGAGAAAAACCCGGCAAAGTTCCACGGCATCGGGCCATTTAACGTCAAGACGGGAATCCCCCTAAATTCAAAGCCGGATGTCCCCACATATACTCAGGTCTTCGGCCGTACCCTCCTCAATCTTGCGGCAAAAAACGACAAGATCGTTGCGATAACCGCCGCAATGACCGAGGGAACGGGATTGAGTAAATTCGCCGAAAAATACCCCGACAGGTTTTACGACGTGGGAATCGCCGAACAGCACGCCGTGACCTTCGCCGCGGGTCTGGCGACACAGGGTTTTGTGCCCGTGGTTGCGGTATATTCCACCTTTCTCCAGAGGGCATACGACCAGATACTCCACGATGTGGCGCTCCAGAATCTTCCGGTGGTGTTCGCGATTGACCGCGGGGGAATCGTCGGGGAGGACGGGCCGACCCACCAAGGGATGTTCGACCTCTCTTATCTCAGAAACATCCCGAACCTTATAATCATGGCCCCGAAGGACGAAAACGAGCTGGCTAGAATGCTGATTACCGCGATAGATTGTAAAGTCCCAGCGGCGGTCCGCTACCCTAGGGGAAAGGGGCTGGGTGTCGAGCTCGAAGATAATCCTGTGCCGATCCCGATCGGGCAGTCCGAAGTTCTGGCAGAAGGGGACGATCTCGTCATAGTCGCCATCGGCTCGATGGTTGCCGTCGCAAGAGAAAGCGTAAGGTTACTCAAGGCGAGGGGGATAAGGGCGTCCCTTGTCAATGCGCGTTTTGTAAAACCGCTCGATGTAGATACTATCGGTTCCCTCGCCAAAAGGTCTGGGAAAATCCTCACGGTGGAGGAGGGAATCCTCGCCGGTGGATTCGGCAGCGCCGTTCTGGAGACACTGATGAGTTCTCTAAATTCCGGCTTCAAATTAAATAGACTGGGAGTCGACGACCAATTCGTCGATCATGGCCCCCAGGATGTCCTTCGGGATAGATACAACCTCTCATCGCGGGGCATTTTTGAGGCAGCCCTCGATATGGTTTCGGGGAAGAAAAAGAGTGTCCTTGACAGAATCAGAATCAAGGGATAGAAAGAGAAAGCCCTCCCGGCTCGATCTACTCCTCGTTGAGAGGGGCATCGTCCCAACGAGGGAAAAGGCCGGTGCCGTCATAATGGCGGGCTCGGTCTTTGTCGATGGAAGGCGGGTCGACAAGGCCGGAAAAAAGATAAAGCACGACGCCGAGATCACCATCTCCTCCAGATCCAAATCGTCGAAATCAGAAGCCGAAAACCCATATGTCAGCCGCGGGGGGCTGAAGCTCGACGGCGCCATCAGGTCCTTTAAAATCGACGTCGCGGATAAAACGGCACTCGATGTCGGGGCGTCGACGGGGGGATTTACCGACTGCCTACTTACACTCGGTGCAAAAAAAGTCTACGCCCTCGACGTCGGATACGGGCAGCTCGCATGGAAGTTGAGGACCGATCCCAGGGTAATCCCAATAGAAAGGACAAATATCAGGTCGGTGAATAAAGAGGATTTCGATGACGATATCGACCTCGTCGTTATAGACGTCTCTTTTATATCTCTTACGAAAGTGCTACCAACAGTAAAATATTTATCTTCGGGGGGATTAGATGTCGTCGCCCTCATAAAGCCCCAGTTCGAGGCCGGAAGGGAAAATGTCGGAAAAGGTGGGGTCGTGAGGGATACCGAGATCCACAAAAAGGTAATAAGTGACATAAAGAATTTTTCTGAAGAGATCGGCTTTTACGTTTTGGGGATATGTGAATCACCCCTATTAGGGCCGAAGGGGAACAGGGAATTCTTCATACATCTCTCTTTAAATCCTAAAAAAGCCAAGAGGTTTAAAAATGTCCTCAAAGATTAATAAACAATCTTTTTTCGACACCGAACTCCCGATCGTTTTCGCACACCGCGGGGCAAGCGGCTATTTTCCCGAAAATACGATCCTCGCCTTCGCCGAGGCGATAGAATCGGGCACCAACTACATAGAGACCGACGCCCACCTGACAAAGGACGATATCCCCATCCTCCATCACGACGAGAACCTCAAGGACACAACGGGGAAAGATAAGCTCATCGGGGAGCTCACGTATGATGAAATCAAAAAATTGGACGCGGGATTCAACTTCACTCCCG
>CAZDOD010000152.1:0-5085 GCA_964506935.1 uncultured Thermodesulfobacteriota bacterium
AAGAAAGCGATCAAGGAGAATTCAAGTTCAAATTGCGAGGCTAAGGCCTCTCCAGCTACAGCTCCAGCAGCCTTCTTGTTCATCTTCTTCTGTGGACAGTTAGTGGCGAAATGTCCATGCTCGTGACAGTGAAAACACTTCACTTTGGACAAATCCTGCTTCTTGCCTTTAGCACCAGATTTTGAAGAAGATTTCTTCCCCTTCCCTTTCCTTGCTTTGGCATCCAAATCGCAATTCTCTTCATCTAAACCTCCTATTTTATCTCTCTAAAAGAAAAGACTAAAATAAAAAACTATTATGATATTCTATCACTAAAAAAAGCTATTTACAAGAACTTTCTTCATCTCCCCAAAAAAAGTCTCTTTCCCAGATACGAATCTATACCCGCATTTACGACGGCTTCATATACCGCATCGATATCATAAGCAAACCTGTGAAATTCTATCTCCTGTTTCCCCTCATCATAGACCAAAAAGGCCGCTTTGGGATCGCCATCCCTCGGTTGTCCGATACTCCCGGGATTTACCAGATATCTCTTCCCCTTTTCAATCGGGACCGATTCATTCGCAAACACCTCGATTTTCCCATGATCTTCACAAACCGCAAAAACGACATGCGTATGGCCGAAGAAGCAAAGCGATTTTTCAAATTCACTTTTCATAACCTCGATGTTATCAAACACCGAGCTTTCGGAAAATATATATTCGTTTGGGTCTCTCGGCGATCCGTGAACCAAGAGATACCTCTTGTCTACGACTATCATATCAGGTAGTGCGGCGAGATATTTCCTGTTACTCTCTGTAAGAACACCCCGCGTCCAGAGTATCGCTCCCCTTGCCGCTTGATTGAAATTCTCGGGAGAATCCGCACCACAGCCCACACGGTCATGATTACCCATCACACATGGGATGCCCCTCTCCCTCATAATATCGATGCACTCGTTCGGCCAGGGATTGTAACCGACTATGTCCCCGAGGCAGAGTATCCTACTCACATCCAGTCCTTCGGAGATCTCCAGAAAAGATGTAAAGGCCGGGAGATTTCCGTGGACATCAGATATTATCGCGGTACGCATCCTCAGGGCTTCTAAAAATAGTTTTTGATTTTTTAACTAAACGACACACAATTCGATCTTGATGACCGACTCCCCCTAAACAAAAATCTCAAGCCCCATCTCCTTTAATTTTTCCTCCGTTGGAAAGGCGGATTCCTCATCCCAACCGATCTCATTGTAAAAATATCTCAACAGCTCAGAGAATTTCTCCCTGTCTATCCCCAACTTCCCCTTATACGGGCCGTCCGCCATATTCTCCGAGAATTTTTTTGGGAGATCATCGTCGGCCTTTGTGAATCCTTCCCTGAAGTTGTAGATTCGAGAGAGATGAAGCGCGATCTCCCCGCCCATCAAGAGATCGGGGATATCTGTATCCCACCCGGTTATGGCGTTTATCATGTCGACAAAATCTTCCAACCCCATCGGACCTCTCGGGGCGAAACCGAAGTGGCACCCACCTATGCAGTCGAGCATCCTCCAGAATCTATTTGCGATGGCGTAGTTTTTCGCCTTTGTCCTCGTCATATCGAAAAGACCCGAGGGCTCTTCCATCCCGAGGGTCTTTGCGCTTTTAAAGCTCGAGGACTCCGGGTCGGTGAAATATGGATCATGTGCAGCGACCATATGGTCGGCACCGATATCCGATGTGGCATATCCTATTGCAACCCCGGTCTTTATCCTCACATCGTGCATTGGGACCTCCTGTCCCTTCACAGAGACAAGAAACCTCTTTGAATCCTTTCCCAGCTTTTGGGCCATCCTGACCGTGCCCTCCGCCATTAGATCACCGATCCCCTCCCTCTTTCCTACGAGCTCGATAACCTCAATCAGTGCCTCACTGTTTCCAAAGGTTAGCTCTATCCCTCCGGTATCCTCCAATGTAATTATCCCCTCCTCAAAACACTTCATCGCAAAGGAGATGGTCGAACCGAGGGAGATCGTATCCATTACGTATCGATTGCAGATTTCGTTTGCCTTTGCGACGACCTTGAGATCGCCGATCCCACAGTTTGAGCCGAATGCCGCTATCGTCTCATACTCCGGGCCGCCGTAATCCGAATCGACCTTCAACTTCTCATCATCAACCCTTACTACCCTTTTACACCTTATCGGGCATGCATAACACCCCTTTCGGCCGATAAGGAGTTCCTCATTGTATCTATCGCAAAACAGGCTCTCGCCACCCTCCATGACACCGAGTTCCCAGTTCCTTGTCGGGAGTCCGCCGTATGCCATCAACGCCCCCACACCTATCGTCGTCCCGAACTCATACAGGATATTTCCCATGCCGTCTTCTTTGAAGGTCTTGGCGAATCTCCTTGATATCTCCTTAAATTTCGGTTCATCGAAGAGCGGAAGCTTCTTTGTGCCCCTCACCGCCGCGGCCTTGAGATTTTTGCTACCCATGACCGCACCGAGGCCGTTCCTCCCATTATAGTGACCGAGCTCGTTTCCAATATTTGCAAAGCGCACGAGCTTTTCTCCGGCCGGGCCTATAATGGCCACCCTAGCCTTTTTTTCTCCGACCTCATCTCTGATCTTCGACTGCGCATCCTTCGCCCCCAATCCCCATACATCCTTTGCGTCCCTTATCTCAACCTCATTGTCATGTATCCAGATATATACTGGTTTTTCGGCCCTCCCCTTTATGATGATTGCGTCGTAGCCAGCAAACTTGAGTTCTGGGCCCCAGAATCCCCCCGCCTCTGACGCGCCGAGACATCCGGTCAGCGGGGACTTTGATACGGCGTTGAAGCGACAGATTGCGGGGCCGGGGGCGCCTGTCAGGGCGCCGGTTGCGAGAATCAGAAGATTATCGGGCGAGAAAGGTTCCAGGCCCGGGACGGTCTCCTTGAGCATAAAATAGAGGGCGAGATTTCTGCCCCCAAGGTATTTCCTCATAAAATCTTTGCTCAAGTCTTCGGTCTTGACAGTCGAATCGGTAAGATCCACCCTCAAAATCCTGTTCAGATACCCGAATTGACCGGGCGTCTCTTCGGTCATCTACCCTCCACCTACTATTGGATATATTTCAACAAGATCTCCTGCCTTGAGACTGTGCTCCACTTCCCATATCGATTCAACGGGCGATTTATTTATGAGAACCAATCCCACCTCGTCCCTCGATATCGGAATCGCCTCGAATAGATCTCCTAGGTTTTTGGCATCGATTTTTAAGCTATGCCTGCCACCGACGTGTCGTCTCAGACCGCTGAAGACCTTGACCTCAACCATCAAAAACCTTTTTTTATGAAAGGGTCTCCAAGAAGGCCTCGATGCGGGTCCTCGTCTGTGCCTCCGAGTATACCCTCTCGTCGGTCATATCGGCCTCTATGACGAGGGTCGGGATACCGAGGTCTTTCTGGATCATCTTTGCTATGTCATACTGTCCGAGCGAATAGGGCTTGCAGGATCGGTTCGAGTGGAGGACGAACCCGTCCGCCGAATACCTCTTTATCAGTTCCTTTATATCCTCGACCATCTTTTCGAGATCTATGTTGAGGTAGATATCGGTGTAGACCTTTGCGAGGCCCGAAATTGGATCGTAACGGTCGATATGCTGTCTCGCCCAGGCGTTCGTATAGGTATCGGCCACAAGACACGCGCCGTAGGATGCAAATAGCTCGGAGAGGGGCCTGAGCTGATACCAGATGGGGATATTGTCCCACAGGAGGCGGTACTTCTCATCGGGTACCGCACCAATCCCGTCACTTACCCGCTGTTTCAATTCGGCGAGGAGTTCCTGATAGTAATCGTTGTTTTCCTTTGTGCCTCTTAGCGTAACTATCGGTGCCAAAAAGAAGAAGGCGTCGAAGCAGCTGATCGGTGCGGGCCTGTTCTCGCACGTAGAGAGGATCTCGTTCCAGAGCTTTACCCCGTCGATCGAGAGGCCAACGACCTCATCGAACCTGTCCATATCGAACTTTTTGCCGCACTGCTCCTCCAGAAATTTTATATACTCCTCCATCTGGGCAGAGACATATTTTCGACTCTCCTCTGTCTTTACCTGGTGTATGAAGGGGGTATCGATCAAAAACATCGGGACATCAAAAAATCGTGCCAGTACCTCGTACCACTTAGTAACGGTGCCGCAGATATTGTTACAGGCAATAAGGAAATCCGGTTTTGGAAGTCCGCCTGGGATCGGGCTCTTTTTCGTGATCGCGCTCCCGATGTCGCCGCGGGCGTATGAGCATAAATCCCTCGCATATCCAAGGTCCTCGGCCACCATGCACTGCTCGACACTCATCCTTGAGGCGCCCAGCATTGCGCCGTGATTTTCGGGATATATCGGTATCACGTCCATTGCGTGAAGCGGTTCCACGGGCCCGCCGCTGGTTATCCAGGCGATCTTTTTGGAGCCGTCCGACTCCGCAATCTTTGCCTCGGTATAGTAGCGGATCATGAGCTCCCGCATGGATTTTGCCGACTTTATCTTCCTCTTTTCCTTCTCAAGATCCACAACTTTATCTTTATCTGCCACGACGACCTCCTAACGATCTTAGGCTTATTTCTTTTGACTTATCATCTCTATGAACGCCTCCACCCTCGTCTTGACCTGTTCCATGGAGGGATTATCCATCTCGGTCTCAATCAAGATATGGGAGACGTCTATATTCTCCAATGACTCCTTCAGATACGGATAATCGAAGGAGTGGGGATCACAAAATTTCAGGAGTAAAAATATAACGCCGTCGGCGCGGTTTTCCTTAACGAGGGTTTGTAAATAAGCTCCCCTGTCAAATTTTTCGTTGTGCTTCGCAGCGCATATAGGCCTCTTTATCAGGCCGTCGGCTATTGCCTCTATCGGATTGTTACTATTTTCATCGACATTCATCGCAAAGTAGCGGGAGCCGGTGCACATATCGTCACCCACAACCACGCCCCCTGCACCCTCTACAAAATCGTATATCTCAGGAAATACGCAGAGATTTCCCGAGAAGATTACACGGACTTTATCGGATTTGCTCTCCTTATCATCAAGATCAATCAGAAGCTCGTCCATCAATTTTACATGCTCTTCTGGAGGC
>CAZDOD010000152.1:5095-7226 GCA_964506935.1 uncultured Thermodesulfobacteriota bacterium
ACATCGCCGCCAAGACGCAGTCGTTTACAGATTTCGCCCCGATAAGCCCCGGTGCATCCCTCTCGATCTTATATAGCTTCCTGAGATTCTCCCTGAGTTTGTTATATAGCTTTATGCTCTCCCACAGGCTCTCGTCGCTTATCTCTTTTTTTAGGTACCCCTCAAGGTTCTTCTTGAACCTCGAGAGCTCCCCTATCATATATGTCCTTGCGCTCTCTGTGTGGAGCTTTACCGGAAGGACGACATCGCCGTGAAACCGAAAATTCGTATTGATCCTCCAGATATCGGAGAGCCTCTGTATCGAGTCACAGGTATGCGGAAAGACCGTGCCGTCTAAAAAATCAAGCTTTCCCAGAAGCGCCATATCGAGCCCGGTTCGGACTAGAGAACAGGAATAGCTCTGCAGGTGGGAGTCTGCGTTCTCGACCTTCTTTTTTTCGCCCATGATGCGAAACGGGATAACATCGCCCGCATGAATTATCTCCTGGGGGGTGTAGGTACAGAAGTAACCTAAGACCGGCTTGTTTTCGGCATCCTTGTATTTCTTTATTGCACCGATCGGATCATCCACAACTTCCTTCATCTTTTTTAGAACTTGAGTAGCTCCCATATGATCTCCTCTTTCATTTACAACTTCAAATTGGCGTCAAAATAATTAGGTATGCATAATATATTCTATCCTACGTCAACGTCTTTAGCCTTATTATACCGAAATCGTCCGACCCGACCTGAAAGTGGGTGCCGCCCGTCTTCTCCGACAGGCTTCTCAGTATCTCCGGAGATTCCTTCCTCCCGATATATATCGAGTGAACCGCTATCTTCTCCTTTTTCGACAGCTCTATCTCCCTCATGATCTCCCTGTCGCCTTCGGTTGGCCTTCCGTCCGTAATGAATACGACATGCTTGATCTTGTCGTAGACCCTCGTAAATTCCTTTACGACATCGAGGAGCGGCAACTGGTAGTTCGTAAAGCCGCTGCAGGAGCAGCGCGATGCTATATCCCCTATTATGTTGTATGAACGATTGAAGAAGATTTCGTGTTTCATATATTTTGTGGATTGATGGTTGAATTCGAGATACCCGAGCCTCATCCTCCTCCTCCTCGCTATCCTGATCAGGCCCAGGATAAGCATCGAAGACCATTGGGCCCGAGAGCCCGTCATAGATGAGCTTATGTCCCTGACGATTGCGAGTGCCCCCCCCTTGAGCTTTCTCTTCCTTAAAAGCGCTCTCGGCATCCTGGGGTTCAGTTCCTCGAACCATACAGCAGATTCGACGGGATCCATGTCGTCAAACTGCGAGAAATCCTCAAGTCTCGACCATTCCCTTGGAGACCCGCCAAAATCCTTCATCAGGTCTTCGGTCTTCTGGACGATATTCCCCTCGATGACTTTTAAGATTGGGCGGACGTCTTTTAGGGTCTCTCGATTTACTTCTTCCTCGGTCCTGTCAAGGATCTCCTCCCCGACCCTATCCCTGGTAGGCAAAAGCTCCTTTACGTGGAAGGATTCCTCAGGAAAGCGATCAAAGTCTTTGTCTGTGAGATCGGCGGGCTCAAGATTGCTGTCTTTGGTCTCCTGAGTCTCTTTCGATTCCTTCAGATCGTCGTCATTTGGGATATCTAGTTTTTTTTTTCGGAGAGCTCGGTGAGGATATCTTCGATATTTTGATAAACTTCTTCGGGAACTCTGAAAGTCAGCATATATTTCAGGACCGAGAGGTCCTTGGGGATAACCTCCGCTCTCCCCTCGAGGACGGCCTTTGCCTTTAATATCCTGATGGCCTTTACCAAAAACGTCCTGTCGGTCAAAAGCGAGTTCTTCTCATCGAGGTGGAAATCTTCGACCAGCCTTCCAAGAAAATTCATCAGCCTCGTCTTTACATCTTTGGGAACTTTTATCGCTAATAGGTAGTCATCCGGTTTTTCAAAGACATCGGTTTCAATTCCTTTTATCGAATCCCTGTCGAAAACATGGTCTATGTAGAAGTCAATGACGGACATCGCCTGATCCCAGTTCCTCTGTGTGATAAGGCCGCCTGACTTTAATTGAATTGCGAACCTGTCGAGGTTTGCGAGATCGAGAGGCTCGTTGTAATAATCATCCTGTGTCGGATTGCTGGTGGCGATTGC
>CAZDOD010000153.1:0-7133 GCA_964506935.1 uncultured Thermodesulfobacteriota bacterium
TTTTCCGGTAGGGGTAGGAGTGAGCGGCCACTTTCTGGGTGCCGTGCTCGCCTGTTTACTCTTGGGGCCGTCGGCGGGTTTCTGGGTAATGGTACTCGTGTTGACGGTCCAGTGTTTGGTCTTTGCGGATGGTGGTATTACCGCCCTCGGGGCCAATGTTATGAACATGGGTCTGATCGGCGGAATCATACCCTACTTTATCTTTCTTTTTCTACTAAGACTGCTTCCCAAGGGAAAGGGATCATTTCTATCCACCACATTTTTTATCTCATGGTTCAGCGTCGTCTTTGCGTCCTTGGCGTGTGGCTTGGAGCTTTGGTTCTCTTTGGGGGACGTCTACACATTAAAGACTCTATTGGCAGCCCTTTTGGGTGTTCATTTGATCATCGGATTTGGTGAGGCGATAATAACTACGGCCGTTCTGACGTATATGCTGTCCGCCCGTCCAGACCTCGTTTACGCATGGTCATCTTCAAAGGCGGGTTTAGATGAGGGGGTACTGGCAAATGGTTAAGAAAAAAAAGTCGACTGAAAAAAGGCCTAAGGCCATATTTATTATCACGGGACTTTTGGTCTCTATACTGATAGCTTTTTTCGTGTCTCCATTTGCCTCTTCGCATCCGGATGGTCTAGAGTGGGTGGCCGAAAAGCTGGGATTCATTAACATGGGAGAACTATCGGTTTGGGAAAAGTCCCCGATGCCCGATTATACACTTTTCGGGGATTCGACCGTGTCTGGGATGCTCGCAGGGCTTTTCGGAACGGTCATTATATTCGGGATCGGATGGGCTATGGGTTTGGTCTTAAAGAAAGGAAAGGCAAAAAAGTAGCTGAAGATATTTGATCTTTTTAAAGCATTTAAAGAACAGCCTGAAAATGGGGTTATTCTGAAAAATTCTGTTGTTTGAGAGCTCTACATCTTAAAATTGGCCCGATTAAATCCTTATTGAAGTTTTTTGATCTTTGGAATCTTTGATTACAGGATTTCTCAGTCTATATTGAGTATGTTGATGCCCTTATCTCTTAAGGTTTCAAATGATTCGGGTCCGGCCTTCCGGATCAGTTCTATACCGACCATTTCTCTGTCGAAGATATCCAGGAACATGTCCTGAACTGCGGTGAATATGATGATTCTGTTTGATGATATATAGTTGCGTATTGAGTTTATGAATTCCACTCCGGACATCTCTGGGAGGTGTAGGTCTACGATCAGGAGGTCTGGCCTTTCTTTTTTGATCTCGGAAATACCCTTTTCGGCGCTATCGACCTTGACGACATTTGTCACGATCTCGGAGAAGAGATCACCTATCTGCTCTCTCGTGAGATCTGAGTCCTCGATAATCAGTACCTTCCGCTCGGCCTTCGGTTTCTGCTTTTTGATTCTCTTTACGACCGTCTTTTTTACAAGCTTGGTCTTCTTCTTTGGAGCGTCATCTGTAGCTTCATATCCCTTGAAATTATTCTTGTCATCTTGAGGCATCTGTTTGTTAAACACTTCTTCCGGCACCGGTTGTGCCTCTGAATCGAAGCCGAAGATGAACTCATTTCCGCACTGGGAGCACTTTATTGGACGGCTCGCCCGCTCGGATACTATCTCTTCGAGGTCGAGAAATATCTTTTTCTTGCATTTTGGGCATTGTGTCTCGACAAGCGACATTTTAATTTTTTCCTAAGATAACATATTATTATATTTGATTTTTCCGCTGATTGTCAAGTCATATAAGTTGCAGGTTTGAGAGTTAGACTGCAAAATAGATTATTTCGTCATCACCTATAAGTAATTGACAAGGAATCGAGTTATGTGGTAAATAAGAGAAAAACCAGTTAAAGGGATAGTTCTCAGAATCTGAATATGATAGGTTCTTGAAACCCGGTCTTTTGGGATGGGGAATGGAGATACATCCTGTTTTTTATGAAAACAGGATTTTCGATATTTTCTTAATGCTAAAGCGGTTATATGTTTTCTAATCCCTATATCTCTTATACTAGAATTTCAAAGAAACTTAGAAATTCTATATTTTTACACCTTTCTTTTTTGGGGTGTATTTTTTTATGGAATATTATTGGCAAGTTTTGTATAGTATTTGTGCGTTTGAGGCCTTTTAGATATTAATATATGTTTAGATAGTTTATAATTGTAATAGTGGTTTTAGGAGGTTTAAATGCCAGCCAAGGCGAAAAAGGATGAGCTCGAAGAGATAAAGGCGAAGGCGCTTTCAGACTTCTCAAAATATGTCAACCCACAGAAGGCGAGGGTGCTGAAGGCCGCCGGACTCGATGTCATAGAGGGGAAGCGTGAGGGGGCGTATGTATGGGATATCACCGGCAGAAAATATATAGATTGTATTACGTCTGCGGGTTCTTTCAACGTCGGGAGGAGAAATCCCGATGTTGTCAATGCCCTGAAAGCCGCACTCGATGAGTATGATCTGGGGGTCTTCCTTTTGTGCAGCAAGCCCAAGGCCGATCTCGCAAAGAAGCTTGCGGAGATAACACCGGGCGATCTCCAATACACGATGTACGGGGTTGGGGGCGGCGAGGCCAACGATTTCGCCATCAAGCTCGCGAGGGGCTTTACGATGAAGACCGAGGTCATCTCAACGATCAAGGCGTATCACGGCCACACCGGTTTTTCGCTTGCAGCCATAGGGAGGGATGAATACAGAAAGCCGTTTTATCCCATGGTGCCCGGTTTCAAGCACGTCAAATTCAACGATCTCAAGGCTGTAGAGGAGGCGATAACTGAGGAGACCGCCGCCGTCATGTTGGAACCTGTCCAGGGAGAGGGGGGAATCAACCTCGCCGATGACGGATATCTTAAGGGGCTTCGCGAGCTGTGTGATGATCAGGAGATCCTTCTGATACTGGATGAGATCCAGACGGGATTCGGCAGGACAGGCAAGATGTTCTGTGTCGAACACTCCGGGATAGTCCCCGATATCATGACGGTCGCGAAATCCCTCGGGGGGGCGATCTATCCGATTTCTGCCACGATATACAGAGAAGAGCTTAACGACTTCGTCATGACCCACCCATTTACGCATCTCTCGACCTTCGGCGGCTCCGACCTCGGATGTATAGTCGGGATGGCGGTTATCGACTTTCTCGTAAAGAACAAGATACCTGAACACGCCACGAAGATGGGGGATCGCTTCCAGAAGGGATTTGACGATCTTATCAAGAAATATCCCGACCTCCTCCTTGAGGTCAGGAGGAAGGGCCTCATGATGGGGCTCCAGTATACAAACGACAGCATCGGGCCGAGAATGAGCTATCAGCTCGCTCAGAACGGTGTTATGGCGATATACACGGGTAACGAACCCTCGGTTATGAGGCTGATGCCTGTTTTGACGATTGAGCCGAAAGAGGTCGATTTTGTCATTGATGCCCTCGACAAATCGATGGCCGAGATCATCAAGCAGGGTGGAATAGAAAAATATTAGAAAGAAAGGAGGTTTTCCATGGCGAATGCTGAAGAAATTATGGAAGCCTTGGCGGATTTTACCGCGCAGTGCAACAACAATAAGCGTCTTAGGAGGATGCAGAGGGATTGGACTAAGGTGCTGCACTACGTCGCCATCGATACGAAGGAGAAATTCACGATGGAAGTAAAGGAGGGGGAGATACTGAAAAACGAATTGGGGGCGAGTGGCACACCGGACATAATTATCGAGACCGACAGCGAGACGATGTGCGATATGTTCTGGGGTGACCTGAATCCCACCCAGAAGTATCTCAGGGGGGAGATCAAGGTGAAGGGATCTCAGGAGGATGTCATGAGGATCGACGCAATTACCGCCGTCATCTGGCCGGAGGTTTGATATGTCTATCATTGACGAGATCCTGGGAGAGAAGGATCACGAGAAGATAAGGAAGGAGACCGAGACAAACTACAGGGAGTACGTGAATCCCTTCGCCCTCAGGATGTTCAAGAATGCGAGTCTCGATATCATCGAGGGGAGGCGCGAGGGGGCGTCGGTCTGGGATATCTCGGGAGAAAAATATATCGACTGTGTAACCGGCGCCGGCATCTTCAACATCGGGAGACGAAACGAAGAGGTCGTCGAGGCGCTCAAGAAGGCCCTCGATACATACGACATGGGAGGGTGGATAAGCATCATCAGGGAGAGGGGACTCCTTGCGAAAAAGCTTGCCGAGATAACGCCGGGGAACCTCAAGTTCTCGCTCTTTTGCTGCGGCGGTGGAGAGGCCATCGAGGTGGCGATAAAGCTCGCAAGGGGGCATACCGACAAGACCGAGATTATCTGTATGGAAAACGGTTATCACGGCGTTACGGGATTTTCGCTCCCCGCCACGGGAAGGGATGTCTACAAGACACCTTTCGCCCCCCTGACCCCCGGATACAAACACGTCCCGATAAACGACATAAAGGCCGTCAAAGAAGCGATAACCGAGGAAACCGCAGCGGTCATGCTCGAGCCGATACAGGGGGAGGGGGGGATCATCCCCGCCAAGGACGATTATCTGAGGGAGCTGAGGAAGGTGTGCGACGAAAATGAGGTGCTCCTGATCTTCGATGAGGTTCAGACCGGCTTCGGGAGGACTGGAAAGATGTTCTGCGCCGAACACAGCGGTGTTACACCCGACATCATGGTTTTTGCGAAGTCTCTTTCTGGGGGCCTGTATCCGATATCGTGCGCGGTCTTCACCGAAGAGATAAGCGAATTTCTGATGACACACCCCTTTATCATCATAAATTCGTTCGGCGGCACATCGCTTGCGTGTCTCGTCTCGCTTGCGGCCATCGAATATATCGAAAAAAACAACCTCCCCGCCCGTGCCGAGGCGATGGGAAAGAGATTTATGGTCGGGCTCTCGGAGCTGAAAGGAAAATATCCCGATCTCGTCCTCGATGTCAGGGGGAGGGGGCTCATGCTCGGTATGGAATTCCCGGAGGACAGCATCGGCCCGAGGATGGCCTACCAGCTGAAAGGAAACGGGGTGATATCGATCTACACCTTCAACAACCCGAGGATAATAAGGATCATGCCGACTCTCGTGATCACCGAGGAGGAGGTCGATTTCGTGGTCGATGCCTTCGATAAATCGCTTCTAGAGATAACAAAGCAGGAAGAAAACCTGAAAAAGAAAGGATAGAGAGGGTCTATTATGGTACAGCTTAAAAGGGCGCTTGGTCTCAGGACGGTAGTCTCGACGGGTGCCGGAATGGCGCTCGCCACGGTTACTTATGTGTCTTTTATCGAGCTTGCGAGCTATCTTACCGGAAACTCCGCATGGATAGCGATCCTGACCGCAGGGATAATGGCGGTCCTCGCCGGGTCGTGTTTTTGCGAGCTCAATTCTATGTACCCGACCGCGGCCGGGATAAAGCTATTTATCGAGAAGGCCTTCGGTGAGCGGTCTGCGATAATAATCGCGGGGGTCTATGTCCTCGGTCAACTCGCCATCGTCGGGGCTGAAGTATACATCCTGTCACAGGCCCTCTCCCAGGGGATCACGGTAATCCATCCCGTCATATGGGCTGTTGTGTTCGGGGCGGTCTTGTGGCTTATAAATTACCGTGGGATAAAGATTGCGGGGACGACACAGGACATCATCGCATACACGATGTTTATCGGGCTCATTCTGATCTCGATATATGGTTTTTACCGTATAGGCTTCGAGATTCCAGATCCATTTGCCATTGGGAGCCTCGACGGCTTTATACAGGCCGTGGCCATAGGAATATCATGTTTCATCGCCTTCGAGTGGGTGATAACTATTTCAGAGGAGGTCACCGACGTAAAGCTCGTGCCGAGGGGGATGATGCTGTCACTGGGGCTTCTGGCGATTACGTATGCCCTCTTCTCAACGGCGATGACCTCGGTGCTCGGCTGGGATGTCCTCGGATGGGTGCTTGATCCAGAGGGCCTCCCGATCCCTCACGTCATTTACGGACAGCACCTCCTCGGGGGATTCGGGCTCTACTTCATGATAGGGATGGCGCTTCTGGCTTCACTGACATCCTTGAATGCCGGCCTCTTGACGTCTTCGAGGTTTCTATACGCGATGGCGAGGGACTGGTCACTGCCGAGGTTCATAGCCCGTCTCCACCCGAAGCATGCAACGCCATGGGTGGCGATGCTCGTGGTCACAATATACTGTGTGTTAATTACCATCTACGGTTTTGCCACACACTATATCCTTTCGATGATCTTTATTATCGCCGCCTCGGAATGTCTTATGTATATGGTTATGGCACTGTGTGTGATCAGGTTGAGATACAAGGAGCCTGACACACAGAGGGACTTCAAGATAAAGGGCGGGATAATTATTCCGATTTTCGTGATAATAATTTACGGTATCGTGGGTGGATTTATCCTCTTCGGTCCCGTAAAGCCCCAGGACGTCATAGACCAGAGGATAGCCCTGTTTTTTATCCTGGGACTTTTTGTGATAAATTCCCTTTACGTATTTACGGTCTGGCCCAGGCTCAGGGCAAAGTATCAGAAGATAGCCGAGGCCCGAAAGCCGAGGCGGAGGAGGAAGACTACTTCTTAGAAAGATTAGCGAAAACAGTTGAAATTATCTAATATCTGGGTTATCGTTAAAAAGTTTTGGTGATGAGCAAATCTCTGAAATATATCTTGTAAAGGGGGTTCACGAAAAATGCTCAAGGAATATATTCCAAATTCGTTGATGCACATCACACTTCATGCTGTAAGGGACATTATTGGGAATAACGGACTGAACACGGTATTGAATAAGGCGGATCTGAATAAATACAGGGATAACATTCCACCCAATGATGAGAAGCTCGAGGTCTTGGGGATTGAATTTGCCAAGATAGTCGGGAGTGTAATAGATATCTTCGGCGAGAAGGGGGCAAGGCCCATTCTATACAATGCGGGACGGAGGGGATTCCAGGTCATCCTGGAAAAAAATCCCACGATGATTGGTTTTGTTGGGTTCGGGCTCAAGTTACTTAGTAAGAGAAAGCGGATAGAGAAGGTTTTCAAAGAGGGTGCGCAGGGGACCAACAAACTCTTCGGAGAAAATCAGAGATTCTATGTGAGCGATGAGGGTTTTGTATGTGAGCTGTTCGATTGCTATTGGTGCAGGGGACTGAAAAGCGACGGCCCGATCTGTTTCGGTGAGGTAGGTCTTGATGC
>CAZDOD010000154.1:0-7126 GCA_964506935.1 uncultured Thermodesulfobacteriota bacterium
CCAAAATCTAATTGACATAATCTATAAATTGAAATAGACTTTCTGTAAGTGAACTTTATTCAAATAGTTTCTTGGAACCAAAAACACTCTTAAACGTATTAGAAGAGATTCAACATGAGCATGAAAGACAAGTATCCGAACCAACTCTATTACATGTTACTTGTCACCGCAGAGGAGATTTTAGGCAAGAATGGCCTTAATTCAGTCCTCAACTACGCGGGGCTTCAAAAATTCATCGGGAACTACCCACCTTCTGATATGGAGGAGATTCATCCCTCTTCGGACTTCACAAAGATGATCTCAAGTTTCTTGGATGTCATGGGTCAGAATGGAGCTAAGACCATACTTTTTAGAGGAGGGGTCAGGGGTTTCGAGATAATGTATGAGCAGTTCCCGGGGCTCTTCAACATCGATGCCCTGAATATCCCCGATGGAGACACCGATTTGCTTTTTGAGGAATTCAAGCGTATTTACGGGATCATGGTTGACGCCTCGGTCCAACTGCAGGGGGACATCTTTAAATACTACGAAACCGATGACGGCGTCGCCCTTGAGATCTCCCCCTGCCATTGGTGTGAAGGGCTCAAATCGCCGAAACCTATATGTCACGCCCAGCGCGGCTTCCAGTTCGCCATTGCGAAGTGGATCACGAAAAAGGAAATAAAGGTTGAGGAGACACACTGCATCGCCACAGGCGATGACAAGTGTCGCTTCGTTATGCACCGGCCGAAGTGATTTTTTTGCCTGTCTAAGTAATCACCAAACCTTTTATCGAATTAGAAATAGGATATAGCCGATATATACTAATATCAGTATTGCGCCTTCCACACGATTTATAATAAAACCGCTTTTTGAGAGAGGTAAGACGAGTATCGAAACAAAAAGCATTATCAAGAGATCGGAAAACCTGATTTCGCCCAAAACCATAGGGTAAACGAGGGTAGAGATCCCGATGATGGCAAGAATATTAAAAATATTCGAGCCGACTACATTGCCAATCGAGATATCACTTTCACCCTTTAATGATGCGACAACCGAAGTCGCGAGTTCCGGGAGGCTTGTGCCGAGGGCGACGATCGTAAGGCCGATGACCGCCTCACTTATCCCCAAAGTCTCGGCGAAAGATATCGCACCGTGGACTAGAAGATCTGCACCTGCTATCAAGCACGCAAAACCAAAAAGTAAAAACAAGAATTCAAGCCAGATTTTTTTAGGAACCCTCTGGGGGACATCTATGGTCTCATCGAGTGTGTCTTTTTTACTGTTTCTCTTAGAAATGACAATATTATAAGCGCAATAAAGGATTATCCCCAAAAAGAGGATTAGACCCTCCAAACGACTCAATCTTTCGTCGAGAAGCATGGCGATAAGGGCGATCGACACTGCAATCATTATCGGTATCTGAACTCGAACTATGTCCAGGGTTACCTTGAGGGGTCTTATCAGGGCCGAGAGCCCCAAAATTAGGGCGATATTACATATATTCGAGCCGATGACGTTACCCAAGGAGATGGCGCTGTTTCCCTTTATTGCTGCGTTAAGGCTAACTAAAAGTTCGGGGCTGCTTGTACCAAAGGCAACAATGGTGAGCCCGATAACAAGGCGGGTAATACCAAACCTGAGGGCAAGAGAGACGCTCCCCCGAACGAGCAAATCGGCCCCGATGTATAATAATGCGAGGCCGAAAAATAGGAGAATTGCTATCGTTATATACATATCAACATATTAGCACATGTCAGAGTGAGTTTATCCTTGATGTATCGCGGATAACATCATGCCTGAAACGGGCTTAAGTTTGCTTATCATATATATCAGTATTTTATCGAAATTTAAAATAAAAAGTCGTCATCAGAAGAATTTGTATTAGATAGACTTTCGAGTATATTTGTAAGGATATATAGTGCCTTTGGTTGTAAGATAGAATGGTATTATAGAGAATCAAAACTTGCGTCAAATATCTTATTTTAGTAAAATGTTAAAGTTGTAGCATTTTTTTCCAATTGTTACTCAATCAGATAAGGTAAAAGAGACATGAGTTATTCTATTTCTTCACTCGTTAAGAAGGTGGCGCCTCTCTCTGTAATATTTATGTCACTCCTGATCGCATTTTCTGCAACGTTCTTTCAAGGGTGCCAGAACGGGAAGGGCAAAGATAAAGAGCTCTCTCCAACCCTTACCATCTTCAACTGGGAAGAATACATCGATATGGATGTAGTAAAGGAGTTTGAGGAAAAGTATGGTGTCGATGTTACTATCGAATACTTCGAAAATGAGGACGAGATGATGAGCCTTATCCAATCGAGTCCGGAGAAGTACGATTTGACAATAGCCAGCGATAGCATAGTAGTAACTATGACAAAGTTAGGACTCTTGGCGAGATTGAACACCGAGAATATCCCAAATATCTCAATAGTAGACACAACCATTGCCAAATCACCCAACTCCATGGGTATGAAATACTCGATTCCATATGTATGGGGAACCTCTGGTATTGCGATAAACAGGAGATATGTTAAAGATGAGGATATAGGATGGGAAATCCTTTTCGACGAGAGATTTTCCGGGAGAATCGACATGCTCGACGATATCCAGGAGGATTTCGCTGCAGCCCTAAAAATATTGGGGGTATCTATCAACACTACCGATTTGAAAACACTGGAGAAGGCCGAAGGCCTGTTATTAGAACAGAAGAAGATCATCCGGGGATACTTTAGCTCCTCTGAGATACAAAAACACCTTGAGGAGGGCTCTACTCATATAGCCTATCTCTACAGTAGTGACAGCCTTATGGCTATTGAGAACAATATGGATATTGAATATCTGGTGCCGGTTTCCGGTGCCCCCATCTGGATGGATAGCTGGGTCATCCCCGCCACGGCCAAAAATAAATACACTGCCGAGGTCTTCATCAATTTCATCCTGGAGCCTGAAAACATCGCAAGGATATCGAATTTCATCTGGTGCGCTAATGCCGTACCAAAATCGAAAAAGTATTTGGATGAAGAGCTTCTAGAATCAAAGGAAATATACCTCCCCAAATCACTCTTGGATAAGTGTGAGTTTTACAGTCCTTTGAATTACGAAACAAACAAATTCATGAACAGGGTATGGTTTCAACTAAAGAAATAAAAAGAGGGAGATCCATAAGGCACGACCTTTTTCTAATAATTTTCCTGGTCGCCGTTTTGCCGCTCGCCATATATTTGTTTTTTGATTTCCTTTCCTTAAGTGCCAGAATTAAAAGGGATACTCATAGGGACTTTCTGGAAACGGCGGAAAACGTAAAGGAAGAAATCAATGTTATTCTCCTGAATCGATATAAGGATTTAATCCTGTTATCTGAAAATCCCATTCTAAAATCCCCAAAATACACCCCTGAAGAGAAAATAGCCGAAATGAACAAGGTCCAGGATTATTACAAATACTTCAAAGATATAATCCTGATGGACGTCTCAGGATCAATTATTCTATCCACAACCTACTCATTCCACTCCGACTTGAGCAAAACCAGTTGGTTTTACGAGGCTGCCAAGGGAAACGGTGTCATAACAAACCCATACAAAGTTCTTGAAGGTAATAAACTAAATATTAGCTTTTTCGTGCCCGTTGTCTTCAACGAAAAAATAATTTATGTGCTTTCGGCCCAGATGGATATGGAAAAGGTATGGGAAATGACCGATCGTGTAAATATTGGAAAATCCGGTTATATAATAATCCTCAACAAATTCGGAAACATCCTGGCCCACCCCAATAAAGACCTGATTTTCGAGAAGTTTCAAGGAATAGACAGATTAGACGATAAGAGCCTTATCGAAGAAACTGATTTCGATAAAAACTTTTATTTTACCGATGATTCCGGCGAAAAATATGTCGGCTCTTTCACAATATTGGATGAGGAATCGAAGTATTTATCAAATCCACTGTTCATCTTGGCGGTTCAGCCGAAAAAAGAGGCCTATTCATTATCGAATTACGTAATTATTCGGGACCTCGTACAGATCTTAGTACTGGCATCCCTCATAATAATAGTCAGCCTTTACTTTTCAACCAGGATAATAAGACCTATTGAGACCATCATAGGTGGAACTAAAGAGATCACCCAGGGTAAAATGGGCGCCACCATAGATGTCAAAAGCTGGGAAGAATTTAACAGCATAGCTCTGGCCTTTAATGATATGAGTACAAAACTTGAGAAATATACGAGAGAGCTAAAAAGCTATGAAAAGGAATTAGAAGATAAAGTTGAGGAGAAGACCGCAGAGCTTTTAAAATCCGAAGAGAAGTTTCGCGATTTCTTTGAGACCTCAAGGGACGTCGTTTTTCTAAGTACATTAAAAGGAGGATTTGTAGAGATCAATAAAGCGGCGGAGGAACTCTTCGGATATTCCAGGAGCGAACTCCTCGAAATGGATATTTTCGATCTCTATGCCGACAAGAAGATCAGGGAAATAGGACTCCAGTTACTAAACGAAATTGGCTTCATTCAAGATTTAGAAGTGGTTTATAAGAGTAAAGACGGCATATTGATAAACTGTCTTATTACGGCGACCCTCAGAAAAGACAAAGACGGCAATATCATCGGATACCAGGGGATAATCAGAGATATTACCGATAAGAAAAAACTCGAAAAGCAGATCATGGCGACTCAAAAGATGGAGGCGATAGGCTCGCTCGCCGGGGGTATAGCCCACAATTTTAACAACATACTCGTAGGAATCATGGGTTATTCGGAATATCTCTCATCTAAAAAAGGGGAGGACGACCCCGATTATAAGGCGCTAAAAACAATACACGAGGCTACCATAAGGGCCTCAGAGCTTACCCGACAGCTCTTGAATATTGCCCGGAGGGAAGAGTACAGGCGTCAAGAGGTGAGCCTAAACGATATAATAAGAAGAGCACTATCTCTTGTAGCCGGCACCTTCGACAAATCTATAGAGATCGAGACACACCTATCTGGGGATCTCTCGATAATCGAGGGTGATATGGGGCAGCTCGAGCAATGTGTCCTCAACCTTTGCATCAACGCCAGAGATGCAATGCCAGAAGGTGGAAGGCTGATAGTTGAAACTTTCAATCAGAGACTCGATGAAAATTTTATAAAGACCCATGTCGGCGTCCTTGTGGGAGACTATATCGTTTTATCGATTTCCGATAACGGAAGGGGTATTTCGCCCGAGATAAAGGAACACATCTTTGAACCGTTTTTTACGACAAAGGAGGACAAAGGGGGGACGGGGATGGGGCTTTCGACGGTATACGGAATAGTCAAGAATCACGGGGGGCTTGTTACCGTATATAGTGAGGAAGGGGAGGGTAGCACGTTCAAACTCTATTTACCAACGGTTGAGGGTGCAATAGAAGCAGTTACTCCTGTCGTTGAAAGGGTGGGGTTCGGGGGGGACGAGACGATCCTCATAATCGACGATGAGCCGATAGTCAAAGATATGTTGGGAGATTATCTTAAGGATAAAGGGTATCAGGTATTTTTCGCTGAAAACGGACAAGAGGGGATAGAGATTTTCTCCCAAAGTAAGGATGAGATAGATCTCGTCGTCCTAGATCTCATAATGCCGAAGCTGGGTGGAAAAGAGGCGTTTTTTAGACTCAAGGAGATCGATCCTGACGTGAAGGTGCTTTTTACCTCGGGCTATAGTGAAAACGGGCAGGCGTATGAAATCCTCGAACTTAGTGCAGAAGGATTCATGCAGAAACCATTTCCGCTTAGGGAATTTGCCGAGAAGATCAGGGAAATATTAGATAGGAAGGCGGAACGAGATAGCTGAGATTCCACAAACCGCCCGATATCGATAAATAGAATGACTAAAACCAAAAACTTTGCTGTTACCCTTCGATGAAGAATACGGGGCAATATTGGGAAAGAAGGCTAGGATATCTAGAAGGAATATATTAATGTTTTTGGTGGTGATTAATCAAAAAATTTATGATTGATTTTACTTATAAGTTATGATATAAGAAATAGTAATAGAGAACCAAAGACGAATATATCGCTTACTCTTTTACTTCAACTCCTCATTACAGCTAAAAGTACCTCATCACAAAGTATTAATATCTCAAATTCATGATGATATTCTTAAGCACAACTCAAAAGCCAATACTGTATTTTTTTGGCTACTAATCAACGGATCATAAAAAAATTTCTAATAGGAGGTAAAAAATGGGAACTAGAGGGATAGAAATCGTTAGAATGGATGTCAACGAATTAATTAAGACATTAAACAAAGCCTTTGCCGATGAATGGCTGGCATATTACCAGTATTGGATAGGCGCACGAGTCGCCAAAGGCCCGATGCGAAATGCAGTAGTAACAGAACTGGATGAACACGCCATGGATGAGTTCAGGCACGCTGGTATGGTAGCTAACCGAATCATACAGCTCGGCGGCACACCTATCCTCAAGCCGCAGGATTGGTATAAATTGACAAATTGCGGTTATGAAGCACCCGAAAATCCTTATGTTCGAAACCTCATTGAACAAAATATAAAAGGCGAGCAGTGCGCTATCGACGTATATAAAAGCCTAGTAGAAACCGTACATGAAAAAGACCCGGTTACCTATAACATGGCTCTTCAGATACTCGCCGATGAGATAGAACATGAGGACGACCTCCAGTCACTCCTTGAAGACATGGAGCTTATGATCAAGGATAAAGGGTAAGGCAGGTAAAAACTTAACTACATAGGGTGCCTTCTTGGCACCCATTTTTTTATTTAAAAAGGATATGTCTACTTCCGGTCAAATCCATAAATTTAAATGTAAAATTTCATTGCATAAATGACCACATCGGCCAAAACGCCCGACCTATTTTATTCGTCGAGTATTTTACTCTCTATAAATCTTATCTGAATTTTCCCAATTGAGTCATTCTCACCCAATAGCTTACTCTCAATATCTTCTATCTTGAGCAGATCCGGCGTTTTGTCTCCGACGAGCGTAATATTAATCTCGTATCCGTCTTTTTTCTTTTCCGTCTTCATGTCAAAAATTGATGTCCCCGGAAGCTCTTCAATCAAGGTCTTTTCCACATTGCTCTTGGCCTTTCCAACGGAATAGGCCTCGACCATGAAGAATCCGACCGGAATAGCAATTGCCGCAAGAATGATG
>CAZDOD010000155.1:0-7069 GCA_964506935.1 uncultured Thermodesulfobacteriota bacterium
GATCGGGTTTTCGTGGTATCCCCGCTTTAAGTGATTAAAGATGTATTTAAATGGGAGCCTCACCCACCCCAGCCTCCTCCACTGGATGACGTGGTAAAGCTCCTCGGCCATGACCCGCGGGTCACCGAGCACCGATATGTAGCCATTCCTTATATACACAGTTTCTCCGAAGACGATGGCCGAGTATGGGAAGGGGACGATATAGGGGAGGATGCTTCCGCTTTTGAATTTTACGTTTGAAAAATCCTCCCCGAAATAGTCTCCGATGGATCTTATGAGCGCCACATCTTTAAGTCGAGAGATATCTTTTCCACAAAGTCTCTCTGTAATTTTAAGGGGCATTTCTCTCTTTTAATTAATTTATAGGTATCCCCGGCCTTTATTTGGAATAGAAATTTGGAGTTTTTACTTCTTGATGTCGGTTTCGAGGGCAGACATTAATCTCTTCAGCTCTTCTCCCTTGAGTTTCCTTATCTCCCCCGGCGCCATCCCCTCAAGGCTTAAAGGGCCTATTGAGATCCTCTTAATCTTGGTCACCCTCTTCTTAAAATACGAAAACATCCTTTTTATCTGGCGGTTTTTTCCCTCGCTTATCGTGACCTCCCCCCACGAGTTTTTCGGTCTTCTCTCCAGGGGTATTATCTTTGCGGGGAGCGTGGGCCTTCCGACGATAGGTACGCCCCTTTTAAATTTTTCGATATCTCGATCACCGAGAAAGCCCGTTATCTTGACCTGATAGGTCTTGGGGATCTTTGAGGAGGGGTGCATGATCATATTTGCCATGTCGCCGTCGCTTGTGAGGAGCATCAATCCATCGGCGTCGAAATCGAGCCTCCCCACGGGAAAGAGCCTTCCCGATATACCGGAGGTGAAATCTGTGATGCACGGCCTCCCCTCGGGGTCGAACATTGTCGAGACAACTCCCTTTGGCTTGAAAAAGAGATAGTAGCTCTTTTTTTTCGGGGGTTTGATGACCTCGCCGTCTACCGAGATCGTATCGGTCTTTGGGTCTACCAAAACCCCCATCTTGGTGACGGCCGATCCGTTGACAAAGACCCTCCCCTGACGTATCAGCTCATCCGCCCCTCTGACCGATGAGAATCCCGCACCGGATATGAACCTATTTAGTCTAATCTTGTTCATCGGAAAAAAGTAGCTCGACCTGCGCCTCGATCTTGGCGTCGTCGTGAAGCTCTTCCATCTCCCTCAATGTTGGAAGGGATTTCAGGTTCTTGAGCCCGAATGTCTCAAGGAACTCTTTGGTGGTACCGTAAAGGAGAGGCCTTCCTGGGGCGTCTTTCCTTCCGAGGATCTTTATAAGCTTTTTATCGAGCAAAAGTTTTATGACCCCGCCCGAGTCGACGCCGCGAATACGCTCGATGTCGGAGCGAAGGACTGGCTGACGGTAGGCGGCGATGGCGAGTGTCTCCATGGCGGCCCGTGAGAGTTTCTTTGATCTCGTCTCGAGAAGGTCCCTGATAAAGGAGGCGAACTCGGGCCTCGTCCTAAACTGGTAGCCCCCGGCAGCCTCGGCGATGTAGATTCCGCCGCTCCCCTCATTATATATTCGTACGAGGTCTTTTAGGGCCTCCCTGACATCTTTGGGGCTGACTCCGGAAATTACTCTAGTGATATCATCCTCCCTCAGAGGTTTTTCTGAGGCAAAAATCAGGGCCTCAATTATGCCCAGTAATCTTTCCTTCTCCAAGGACTTACCTAAATACTGTTTATAAGACTATATATTCTTATGACACCGAAGGGCTCGGCCTGGTAGATCCTGACTACCTTGTCCCTTATGAGTTCGAGGAGAGCCAAAAAAGTAATCACGATGAGATTTCTTGTTGCACCATGGGGGAAGAGCTCCTCAAAGACCATCTCCCCCTTTGATATTATAAATTCTGTAAGCTCGGCTACCTTTTCCTTGAGTGAGAACTCATAAAGGTTAATCTCATGGAAAGTCTCTTTCGGGGCGCTCAAGAGGACCTTTCTGAATGCCGATACGAGCTCGTAAATTGTAAGATCGGAAAGGAGTTCATCCCCCCCGTCCTCTATCACCTCGGCGCCCCTCAAAAAGACATCCCGCATCAGGATGTCGAAGCTGTCCAGCTTTTCGGCCGCCTCCTTGTATCTTTCATACTCCGATAACCTCAGGGCGAGCTCCATCCTAGGGTCTAATTCATCTCCCTCTTCATCTTGGTCGACCTCAACGGGAGGAAGGAGCATCTTCGACTTGATGTGGGCGAGCGTCGATGCCATCACTAGATACTCCCCGGCTATATCGAGATTTAGCACCTTCATCAACTTGAGGTGCTCGGTATATTGGTGTGTTATCTCCGCTATCGGGATATCGAAGATATCATACTCGTTTTTCTTTACGAGGTAAAGGAGGAGGTCGAGAGGCCCTTCAAAAAACTTGAGTTTTACTTTATATGTATCCTCATCCCAATGGTATTCTTCCACCCTTCTATCCACCGATTAATAGTCCGAAGATATCACCCCCCAAAAGGAGGTATGCTATCGAAATAATTACAATGTAGAAGACCTTGTTGAGCGGTGTAAAAAAGAGGAGCCCCAATACAATAAATATCCCGAAGGGCTCGATTCGTGAATATTTTAGGGCCGCTTCATTCGGGAGCAGGCCGACGGCTATCCTCCCCCCGTCGAGGGGGGGTATGGGTGTGAGGTTGAAAAGGCCAAGGACAATAGAGAGCATTAGTGTGTAAAAAAGTATAGTGACGATAGTGATGATTATCGACTCGGGGAATGGAACTTTGGCGCCGATGTCTGAAATAGGATGTACGGCTAATATCACCCGTATGAGGACGGCCGCTATAATCGCCACGAGAAAGTTGGTTGCCGGCCCCGCCGCCGAAACAAGGATCATCCCCTTTTTTGGATTTCTGAGCCTCATGAAATTTACCGGCACGGGCCTTGCGTAGCCGAACAGAAACGGAGATTTCAGAAGGATCAGGATAAGCGGAATGGCGACCGTCCCGATCGGGTCAATATGTGGTATGGGGTTTAGAGTCAGCCTCCCCATATCCCTGGCGGTTGTGTCGCCCATTTTCAAGGCGGCGTATCCGTGGGCGACCTCATGGAATATCACGGCTACCATTATCGGTATAGCCCACAGGAGAGCGGTTCTTACTATTTGTAGGATATCCAGATTAACCTCCCGAGAGGCCTAAAAGACCCCTAAAAAAGGGCGCAGAATGACTATCGCGCCCGATTTTTCCAATACTGAAATAATACTGTTAAATATAAACATATAAGGTAATAAGAAGTCAAGGGTAAACTATGTCCCATAGGCGTCTTTTTTGTCAACGTATTTATCTTTTATGTACTCCAGTTCGGAATCCCTCCCGGATACCTCCCCGTCGAGTCGCTTCATAAGAAGGTCGTTTAAGATCTCCCCGAAGAGTATCCCCGGCGTAAAACCCATTTCGCGCAGATCTTCGCCTTTGACCTCTATTCTAGTTCCCTTGAGACGGGAAATAAAAAGTGATATATATCGCTTGGTCGTCTCCCTCGATGTGGTCGCCATAATAAGAAGGAGGGTCTCGAGCTCCATTTCCGATATGATCTTATAAATCTCGCTAGGCTTGAGATTATTGGAAGAGGCGAGGGCGTTTTGGGCACCTTCTAAACTTTGAAGCTCCGACATTATGGACTCGTGTTCTTTCGGGGGTACGTTCAGTTTTGACAGTAATTCGCCACGTTCTTCACTCTTTAGGCCGTATATCAGGGCGTAGAGGTAGAGGCGTCGGATATCGTAAGGTTCATCTATAAACAGTAGGTCGTACCACGACGAGACCTCCCCTATCTTATCGAAGAGGTTTTTCATCGCCTTGGTCGCCGAGAGTTTGGGGTGGATGAATTTCAATAGATTCAATGATGCGAGTCTCTCGATGATCTCGAAAGGGTCTTCCTCTTCAAATATGAGCATGAGCTCGGAGTGGAGTCTCTTTCCGGCAAGTCGGTCGAAGATGTTGATCTTGACGGCGTTCTTTATTAGCTTTTCCGTCTGTTTCCCGATCTGGAAGTTGAACCTCTGTTCAAACCTGATTGCCCGAAACACCCTTGTTGGGTCTTCTACGAAAGACAGGTTTTGGATGACCCTGATCATCTTGTCTTTCAGGTCTCTTATGGCTCCGAAGAAGTCGATAAGTATCCCGAAGCCTCTCGGATTCAGCTTGATGGCGAGGGTGTTTATGGTGAAGTCGCGGCGGTATAGGTCGAGTTTTAGTGTGGAGCCCTCAACGATCGGGAGTGCCCCCGGATATTCGTAATACTCCGTCCTGGCCGTGGCAACGTCGACCTTAAAGTTGTTTGGATATATTATCTGCGCCGTTCCAAACTTCTTATGTGTCCTTACCTTGAGCGCTCTTATCTTCTCCAGATGTTTTGCAAAGGCTATGCCGTCCCCCTCGACTACCACATCTATGTCGAAATTTTCGCGCCTGAGCCACAGGTCACGAACGAAACCTCCAACGGCATATGCGTTGTAACCGAGGTTTTCGGCGGCTGTGCCCATCTCCCTTAGGATTCCGATGATCTCGGGATTGAGACGCTCCTCCATCAGCTTTGTTGCTGACTTGGTGCGTGCCATGGATCCCGCCTCTAGCCCTTCACTGGAGGTGCGATCTTTCGGCGCAGCCCCGTAATAGAGGGCGCGAAGCAGATCGGTTCGGGTTATGGCGCCTAAAAGTTTTTTCCTCCTGATTACGGGCAGAAACCTCTGGTTCCTGTCTATTATCAGCCCCTGTATCTCCCTGAGGGGGGTCTCGGGGCTGACGGTCGCGACGTCGGTGTTCATAAATTCCTTGACTTCCAAATCCCCCATGCCGTGAAATATCCCCCTCTCGATGATCTGCCTCGAGATAGTCCCAGCGAGACGGCCCTTTTCGTCGACCGCGGCGAGTACATTGACATTATAGCGGGAGAGGATTTCACCCGCTCCCTTAAGGGTGACGTTTGATCGTACCGATTTTACGGGGAAAGACATGATGTCCTGCGCCATGCGTATGGGATTTATTTGCTCATTCAGCTCTCTTATGAGCTTTTCGCGGGCCTCGACAATGGTGAGGCCTTTTATCGAGGCAGAGGCCGCGGTGGAATGTCCGCCTCCGCCGAAGGAGAGGGCTATCTCGCCGGCGTCGACCTCGTCTATGCGACTCCTCGCCACCAGATATATCCTGTCACCCAAAAGGGCGATTACAAAGAGGACGTCGAGGTTCTCCATGTCTATTATCTTGTGGACGAGGACCGCCAGATCCCCGACGTAAGATTCCCTTACGGCAGTGATTATCGTGATGTCGATGCCGTTGATGTTGTGGACCTCGCGATTTTCCAAAAGCTCGCCCAATAGCCCGACCTGTTCCGTCGTGAGTTCCTTGGTGAGCATATCGGAGATCGTGTTGAGGTTGGCTCCGAGAGACAAAAGATGAGCCGCCGCCATAAGGTCATCGGGAGTTGTGGAGTTAAACGTCAGCGAGCCGGTGTCTTCATATATACCCAGCATCAAGATCGTGGCCTCATCGGGGGAGATCTCAATCCCCCTATCTTTTAGGATTTCGACAAAGATGGTGACATTCGCCCCGACCTCCCTTATGACCTCGACTGATCCCTTGATGTCTTTATCGCTGGGGGGGTGATGATCGTAGATGTGGATGTCGACCCCCTCCTTTCCGATGAGCTGTTTGAAAGGCCCTATCCTGTCCTTCCTTCTTATGTCGACTAGGATCAGTCTCTTGACCTTGTCGAAATCCACGTCTTTGATCTTGGCAAAGTCATAGGCGTAAAATGTCGAGCGAACAAAGAAGTCTCTAAGGCCCTTTTCCTGAGAGCCGGAAAAGGCCACGACCGCTTCGGGATAGAGCTTCTTTGCCGCCAGCATGGACGCCATTGCGTCGAAGTCGGCGCTCACATGTGTGGTTATTACTTCCAAGGGATCTCTGCTTAAAAACTTTTAAAAGCAGGGTTTTTCGAGCCCTCTAATTAAAGAGCCTTTTAATAGGACCACCTTTCGTCTTTACCTTGTCATAGAGCCATTTGTTGGTCAATTTATCGAGTGTCCCGTCGTTGTTCATCGATTTCAGGGCCCTTTCGATCTCCGACAAAAATACGGGGTCTCCCGGCTTTGCCATCGCGACGGCGTAAGGGCTGATTATCAAAGGCTTTTCGAGTATCATAAAATCTTCTTTATTTAAGGGTGCCTGTGAGAGGAGGTATATAACGACGTTTTCGTCCCCGATTACGGCATCGACTTTTCCGGATGCAAGCGCCAGGAGCGCAAGCTCGGTGCTTGAATATCCGAAATGAAAGATTCCAGGTATCTTCATTAGGAAGCTCTCCTCTATGGTGCCTGCGGACACCCCGACGTTTTTCGCCATAAGCTCGGAGATGTCTTTGGGAGAAAGGTCTCCTTCGGGGACGACCATTACAGATTCAGAGATACCCCAAGGCTCTGTGGTGATGTATGAGCGTACGCGCTCCTCGTCGAGCATAACCATCGGCTCTATATCCGACCTGTTTGCCTCAAGGCCTGATTCCATCCTCGTCCCGAAAAAGGATTTAAACAGGACCTCTTTCCCTAGGCGGCGGCCGACCTCTTTCATTACGTCGATTACATAACCCTCGGAGTTTCCGTCCTCGTCGACGAACTCGAAGGGGGGGATATTAATACTGTGAGTAACTATGATGGTTTTAAGCCTCCTCTCGTCAAGATAGTCAGGGACATCAACACCGCCGCGCGAGAGGAGCGCCGCCCGATTCATTATCCTCTTTACCTTTTCGGAGCCTATTTTTTCCGATAGTCCGACGACATCAAGGCCGCCCTCCCTGAACCCCATTACGTAGATACCGCCCCAAAAATCTCCCCTCACGGCATCTAGGACAAGCTTCTTTACCGGGACATCAAAATGATAGACGACGGACGACAGTACCGATTCCGGGGCGAGTTTACGGCGGTCGTTTTTGAGTCCTATGGCCCGGATGTCCATTTTATCGGCGCCGGATATCGCCCCGACCGACCCCGGCCCCGATGCACAAAAGACTATATCGGCGCCGG